>NZ_JAEVHJ010000249.1:0-10142 GCF_016802855.1 Micromonospora sp. ATA51
CCGACACCGTCTGGATCAACCCACCCGAACCCGCAACCGATCAACCGCTACCCCAAGCGGCGTAACACCCACTGGTCCCACCGACCTTGACAAGTTCCGAGACCGCGCCGCATCAACTGTCACCGCCGGAGGTCGCTTGGTCCCGGCGGTCAGGGGCGCGCCGGGTATTGAAGCGCGGTGAGCAAGTGACTGTGCAAGTTGGCGTTGGAGTACAGGCCACCGCCTTGATCGCCCGCATGTCCTCCGGTTCGATCGGTGAAACGGCCGCCCGCTTCCTCGACGAGAAGAATCCATGGCGCGTGATCCCAGATGTGGTAGCGCTCGACCAAGAAGGCATCGATTTCGCCACGAACAAGCTCGACGAGCGGGAGGGGGCTTGCCGGTGCGCGGGCCGCGCTCGGTGGGAGACGGGCTCTGGACGCGTCGTCCAGAGCATCGAGCCGAGCATCAGCCAACATCGAAGTGGTGCTGACTTCAAGGCGCTTCGATTCGGCCTCCTCGCGTGGCCAGGACGACTCGAAAGAACCGCCGCCTCGGGTCGCCCACCAGCAGCGTCGCAGCGCAGGAGCGGTGACGACCGAGATCTCAGTGCTCCCGGCAACCTCCAGCGCAATGTGAACTCGCCAGTTCGGGTCACGCCGACTGAAGAACGACGTGCCGTCAACCGGGTCGATGATCCAGACCCGATCGGACTCACCGAGTTGACCAAGTTCCTCGCCGAGGAGCGCATCTTCTGGCCTCGCCGCAGACAACGTCTCGCGAAACAATCGCTCGACTGCCCGGTCGGCTTCCGTGACTGGTGTGCCGTCGGCCTTCAGCGTTGCCGAAACGCCAGACTCGAAGTAAGCGAGCGCGAGGTCCGCCGCCAGATCCGACGCGTCGAACGCGAGTTGTAGGTCATCAGCGCTGTCCACGACCGACGAAGCTATCAGCCCAGACCGCCCGCCCTCAAAGTGCCGTTGGAGGACAGGGCAGACGTTGCGGCACGAGCTCGACAGCGAGGGACGTGACCAGACCCCGTCTACTTGTGCAGAGGCTTTGAGAGCTCGGGTTTTTGCTGTTGGTGTTGGTGGGTGCAGTGTGCCGCGTACCGGGCTGGCGGCTGGTATCCCAGGGCGCTGTGCGGGCGGACGCTGTTGTACTCGGCGCGCCAGTCGTCGATGACGACCTTGGCCTCGAGCAGCATGGCGAAGTGGTGGAGGTTCAGGCATTCGTCGCGCAGACGGCCGTGGAAGGACTCGACGTACGGGTTCTGCCACGGGCAGCCGGGGGTCGATGAACGACAGCCTCACCCGCCCGGCGCACTCGTCTGCAGGGCCTGGCAGATCAGCTCGAGGCCGTTGTCGCAACGAATCGCCACCGGCCACCGCCCCCGCGCGGCGGCGATGCGGCCGAGATCGTCGCCGCTGATCGACCGGGCCGACCTGACCGCCGAGGGCTTGCCGGGTGTGCTCGTCGATCACGTTCGCGATCTTGATCGGACGGCCGTCAGTGGTCGCGTCGAACTGGAAGTCAATCGCCCATACCACGTTGTCAGTGGTCGTGTCAGGGGCGTGTCAGGGGGGTGACAGGCCGGGTCCCGATAGTTGGCCGCATGACAACTTCAGCGATTGCGGTCTCAGGACTGCGAAAGGCCTACAAGGACAAGGTCGTGCTCGACGGCATCGATCTTGATGTCCGCGCGGGAACGGTGTTCTCCCTACTCGGCCCGAACGGGGCGGGTAAGACGACGACGGTGAACGTGCTGACCACGTTGATGAAAGCCGACGGTGGCACGGTCCGCGTCGCTGGCCATGATGTCGCAACCGAGGCCAAGGCGGTGCGCGCGGCGATCGGAGTCACCGGTCAGTTCGCTGCGGTGGACGAGCTGCTGACGGGGCAGGAGAACCTGCAGTTGATGGCGGATCTGAACCGCGCGGTCTCCGGCGACGGCAAGCGGGTCGTCACGGAGCTGCTGGGGCGCTTCGATTTGGTGGAGTCGGCGCAGAAGCCCGCGTCGACCTACTCCGGGGGTATGCGCCGGAAGCTCGACCTGGCGATGACGCTCGTCGGCAACCCGAAGATCATCTTTCTGGACGAGCCGACGACGGGACTGGACCCGCGCAGCCGCCGCACGATGTGGTCGATCATCCGTGCCCTGGTCGCCGACGGCGTGACCATTTTCCTCACCACCCAGTACCTCGAGGAAGCCGATCAGCTCGCCGACCGCATCGCGGTACTCGATCAGGGCCGCCTGGTCGCCCAGGGCACTCCCGACGAGCTCAAACGCCAGATCCCCGGGACCCACGTCCGGCTCCGGTTCACCACCGCCGCCGAACTCGACGCGGCCGCGCGGGTCCTCACCGACTCCACGCGGGACGACGAGGCACTGACCTTGCGGGTTCCCAGCGACGGCGGCACGAAATCGCTTCGGGCTCTGCTGGACAGGCTCGATGAGCACTCACTCAGTGCCGAGGAGTGCTCCGTGCACACGCCCGACCTCGACGACGTTTTCCTCGCCCTGACGGGCCACGCCACGGAGGTGGACGCGAAATGAGCGCCCAGTCCCACTCGTTGGTGATGTTGCGTCGCAACTTCAAGCACATCGCCAGGAACCCGACCTCGGTCTTCAACGCGGTCCTGATGCCGATCATCATCATGTTGATGTTCGTGTACATGTTCGGGGACGCTTTCAACGTCGGTGTCGACTACATCGACTACGCGACGCCGGGACTGATCCTGCTGGCCGTCTGTTACGGGCTGGGGGCCACCGCGACGTCGGTGAACTCCGACATGACGAAGGGCATCATCAACCGGTTCAAGGTGATGGACGTCTCCCGTGGTGCGGTGCTGACCGGTCACGTCATCGCAAGTGTGTTGACCAACGTGGTCGCCATCGCGGCGCTCATCGGGGTGGCCTTCCTGCTGGGATTCAGCCCGTCGGCGAGTCTCCTCGACTGGCTCGGCGTGGCCGGCATGATCGTGCTGCTCGGATTCGCGGCCGGCTGGCTCACGGTCGCCTTGGGACTGGCGGCAAAGTCTCCAGAGACGGCGGGTCTGGCCGCCGTGCCGCTGGTCATGCTGCCGTTCTTCAGCAGCGCGATCGTCCCGGCGGAGAAGATGGGGCCGGGCCTCAGGCAGTTCGCGGAGTATCAGCCCTTCACGCCGATCATCGAAACCATGCGCGGGTTGCTCAACGGCGCACCGGACACCAGCGACGCGATCATCGCCGTCGCCTGGTGCGTCGGGATTGCTCTCGTCGGATACCTGTGGGCGCGTTCCACGTTCAAGAAGCGAGCGTGACCTCGACCAGCTGACTCCAGCTCGTCTCCGTGCCCTCCCGAGCCGCCTCGGCGAACCCCGTGTCGCCGAGGCGGCTTCGTGCTGCCCGCTCGATCCGGGCCATGTCCGGGAGCGAACGATCCGGCAGCCCGCGCACGGCGTTGCTCGCCGCTAGCAGCCGCGCGGCCTGCTCGGGCTGGTCGCGGCGCAGTGCCAGGTCCGCTACCCCGACGAGGACCTGCGCGATCATGGGCGCGTGCCCCGCCTCGGCCGCCGCGCGGTAGGCCGCGGCATGGTATTCACCGGCCTTGTCTAGATCGTCGGCGAGGTAGCCCAGCAGGTCGTGCGTCACCGCGCGGAGCTTCTCCGCTCTGTCCCCCAGCATGGTCGTTGCGACATCGAGTTGCCGGTGAGCCTCCTCGGCGTCGCCGCGCCAACGAGCGAGTTCCGCCTTCGACAGGGCCAGCTCCGCCAGCGCCTCCGGCCAGGTGACCCTCTCGGCATACCGTTCCGCCTCGGCTACTGCGGCCTCGCTGGCATCCTCATCACCGAGCAGCCAGTACAGCTGAGCCTGTCGCGACCGCATCCGGATGACGTCCTCGATGGCACCGACCTCGGTCACAACCTCGACCGCCTGTTCGTAGTACTCGCACGCACCGGCGAACTCGCCCCGCGTGGCGATGCGGTCCGCCAGCTCGGTCAGGGCGAACGAGATCCCGAACCGTTCGCCGAGTGTCCGAAACTCGGTGAGCGCCATCTCAAGGTACGCGTCCGCGTCCCGCCCGGCGTGGCCCAGCATGACCCGTGACTTGCCGAGGTGCAGCCGGGCAAGCGCGCATACCCAGGGGTCCTCGTTGTCCAGCAATGATTCCCAGGCGGGCAGGAACGCGTCCGGTGCCTGCAACATGCGTTCCAGCGGGACGACCAAGGCCAGCACGGGGTTGCGGGACTGGCTGCGCTGGGCGAACCGGTACGCCTTGTGGATCCACTCCGCCACCTGGTCTTCGTCGGCGGCCCGCCCGGAGCTGGCGAACGTCACGGCGAGCCCGTAGACGGTGGCCCGGGTCTCGTCGCCCACCTCGCCGGGGATGTTGGTGGCCGCGGTGATCAGCTCCATGCCTTCGGCCCTGTGCCCGCTGAGCCACCAGTACCAGCCGGTACCCGCCGCGAGCCGCATCGCCGCCTGCGCCTCGCCGGCCGCGAGCGCACCACGCATCGCGGAACTGATGTTGTCGTGCTCGGCGTCGAGCGTGGCGAGCCAGGTCAACTGCTCAGCGCGGCGAAGGTGCGGGTCCGCGGTCTCGGTGAGTTCGGTGAAGTAGGCCAGATGCGCGTGGCGCGCCAGGTCCGACTCCCCCACCTCGGCGAGACGCTGCGCGGCGTACTCCTTGATCGTGCCAAGCATCCGGTAGCGCGGTGCGCTGTCACCCGCGGCGACCAGCAGCGACTTCTCAGTCAGCGCCGTGAGCAACTCGAGCACCTCTTCCGACTCGACCGCGTCGCCGGCGCAGACCCGCTCGGCCGCTTCCAGGCTCGCCCCATCCGAGAACACCGAGAGCCTGCGCAGGACCACCCGTTCGGCGTCGGTCAGCAGCTCCCAGCTCCAATCGACCATCGCACGCAGCGTTCGGTGCCGTGGCAAGGCGGTACGGCTGCCGCCGGTCAGCAGCCGGAACCGGTCGTCGAGCCGGTTCGCGAGCTGATCGATCGACATGGTGCGCAACCTGGCCGCGGCCAGTTCGATCGCCAGCGGCATCCCGTCCAGCGCCCGGCAGACGCGCGCCATGGTCGCCAACGTGTGGGCGTCGACCACGAGATCCTTGCGCACCGCGCGCGCCCGGTCTAGAAGCAACCGGACGGCCGGCGCGGACTCGATCTCGCCGGGGGTGGCGTTCCCGTCCGGCAGGGCCAGCGGCGCGACAGGCCACAGCGCCTCACCGGTGATGCCGAGTGGTTCCCTGCTGGTCGCCAGGATCCGCAGCCGCCGGCACTCCCCTAGCATGCGATGGGCGAGCTCGGCCGCCGACTCGATCACGTGCTCGCAGTTGTCCAGGATCAGCAGCATCTCCCGCTCGCGGATGGCGGCGATGAGCCGGTCCCTCGGCTCCAGGTTCGACGCCTCACCGAGCAGTGCGTCGCGGAGGCCGAGCGCGGCGAGCGTGGCCTGCGCCACGTCGCCGTCGGCGCCGATGGCCGCGAACTCCACCATCCAGGCCCCGTCGGGCAGGTCGCCGAGCAGATTGCGCCCGGTTTCCGTGGCCAGCCTCGTCTTCCCCGAACCGCCCGGACCGATCAGGGTGGTGAGCCGGTGCTCGGCGACGAGTTCGGCGACCGCGGCCACATCGGCGTCCTTGCCGATGTAGCTGGTCAGCTCGGCCCGCAGGTTGGTGTTCCGGTTCTCCTCCCGCCGTCCCGACTCGCCGCGCAGCAGCGCGACATGCAATGCGGACAGCTCCGGTGAGGGGTCGACGCCCAGCGCGTCGGCCAAGGCCTCTCTCGTACGCTGGTACACCAGCAGGGCCTCGGTGTCGCGACCGGCCGCCACGAGGGCCCGCATGAGCGCGCCGACAAGCCGTTCTCGCACCGGGTGCGCGGCCACGAGGTCGGTCAGCTCCGTGACCAGCTCCGCACCATGGCCAAGGCTGATCTCCGCGTCGAACCGCTCCTCCATGGCCGTAAGGTGCAGCCTCTCGAGCCGGTTGACCGCAGCGTCGAAAGCCGCACTGTCGGGCAGACCGACGTCCTGCATGGCCGCACCGCGCCACAACGCGAGGGCCTCCCGCAGCCGCCGCACCCGCTGCGGGCCCTCGCCGTCGCGCGCCCGGCCCACGAGGCGTTCGAAGCGCACCGCGTCGACGGCGTCGGGTTCCACCGTCAACCGGTAGCCGTCCGTCTGCCCCTCGATCAGCCCTTCCGGCAGCGCCTTTCGCAGCCGGGAAACCAAGCGGTGCAGGGCATTCGTCGCGTCGGCGGGCGGATTTTCACCCCAGATCCAGTCGAGTAGCGTCGCCTTCGGGACCACACGACCCGGTTCGAGCGCAAGGGCGATCAACAGCCCACGCAGCCGCGCGCCCGGCACGTCGGCGACGCTGCCGTCGTCCGTGCGAACCTCGAACGGTCCGAGCATCCCGATCTGCACCCAACAGATCTTGCCATGCACGAAGATCAGGCCTCCAATCGCCGACGCGGCGTCAAGACCCGGTCACGGCTTGGCCCGGGCCGCGGCCACGCAGCCGGTGCGGACCGAACCCGGGATGGGCCAGCCTCAAGGATTTTAAGATCAACATCTCGTGACATTGAGAGTCGTGCGGCGTCCTGGCCTGGCGCGACCAATTGGATCACCGTGTCAGTGGTCGTGTCAGGGCGGTGGCGGGGCGGTGTCAGGCCTGGCGCCGATGGTGGACGCATGACAGAAGACAGCGCTTCCTCAACTCAGCTCACGCCTCCGCCCGGAGGGTCCCAGGAGATCGACGGCCGCCGCATTTTCGTGCATCGGTCGGGCAGCGGCGGACCGGCCGTGGTGCTGTTGCCGGACGCCAGCGCGGTCGCCTACCCCGGGCACCAGTAAGACCCACATTCCCCATCCGTCCGTTAAGCGAAATTCGTACCAGATTTAGGGAGTGCATAACCATGTCCATCACCCTTTCCGACCAGGACAAGACCACGCTGCGGATTGCCGCGTACGGCGCCGTCACGCTGTTGTCCGCCGCTGGTGCCGCCGGCGGCTCACCCCACAAGATCGCCACCAATGGCAGCATCGCGCTGGGCTCGGCCACCGGCCTGGTCGGGCACGTGCTCGCCGAGTATCCCAAGGGCAAGGAATTGAACGGCAAGTCCGTGGCCAAGATCGCCGACCGCGTGCTGCCGGCCTTGACGGCGGTCATGAGCCTGCTCAAGGAGCAGGCTCCGGAAGAGCCGGGCAGCGGGTCGGCGGGGTCCGCGTCCCCGGACGGCGTGCCGCTCGGCGCGCCGGACGGCAGCGGGCGGCCGATCACCCGGCGCAGCTCGTCGCCGTGGCCTGGTGGGCGTCGGCGATCGGGGTCAGCCGGTCGGCCAGGGCCGGGTCGGCGGCGATCGCGGCCCGATGCCGGGCGGCCAGCGCGGCCGCCTCGGCGGCCAGCGGCTCGAGCGGATCGGGCGGCGGCGGCTTGTCGTCGCCCCGGTCGAAAAGATCACAGCCGGTCAGCGGTACGGCGGCACCGCCGACCACCACCAGCGCCCCGGCGCGCAGCACGTTTCGCCGGGAATGCCCCGGTGCCCCGTTGCGCTGTGTTGTTCTGCCCGTCGCCACCGGACAAGTCAACACCATCCGTGGCCGCCCGTGGGCCACTGGCGTCGGTGCGCCGCCGGGTCCGTCACCCGCCAGGCGCGTTACGCTCTGCGCAGCCACCGGGCGCGACCGCCCCGGTGGCGTGCCGGCATGGCGGGCCGAAGCGGACCGCAGCTCGATCAGGAGAAGGGGCGCCAGATGACGCAGCGTGGCCGTGCCACCAGGCCGACCGGGCCGTCCGGGCGACCCCGGCGGGCCGACGGGCCCCGTGGTGGGGACCGGGTCGGCGCACCGCGCGGCGGTGACCTCGGCGCCCGGCGCGCGCGGCTGCGCGAGGTGATCGAGCCGGTGATCGAGGGCGTCGGGTACGACCTGGAGGACCTTTCCGTCTCCCGGGCCGGCCGACGGCACGTCGTACGCGTGATCGTGGACGCCGACGGCGGGATCAACCTGGACGCCGTCGCGGACGTCTCCCGCGCGGTCTCCGCGGCGTTGGACGCCGCGGAGGAGGCCGGTGGCGACATCGTGGCGGGGGAGTACCAGCTCGAGGTCAGCTCGCCGGGCGTGGACCGTCCGCTCACTCTGCCCCGACACTGGCGGCGCAACGTCGGCCGGCTGGTCAAGGTGACCGTGCGCGGCGGGGCGGCGCTGCCCGAGCAGCGGGCCGCCGGGGACCGGCAGGTCACCGGCCGGGTGGTCGAGGCCGACGACGAGCGCGTGGTGCTGGAGACGGACGCGCCGCGCGGAGCACCGCTACGCCGACCTCGGACCCGGTCGGGTCCAGGTCGAGTTCACCCGCCTCGACGAGATCGACGAGGCGGACGAGTTCGACGACGCGGACGCGGCCGGCGCGGCCGGCGAGACTGACGACATCGACGACGAAGATGATGTGGAGGACGAGGAGAGGTGAACATCGACCTCGCGGCGCTGCGCGCACTCGAGCGCGAGCGGGAGATCCCGTTCGACACGATCCTCGCGGCGATCGAGACCGCGTTGCTGACCGCCTACCGGCACACCGACGGCGCCGAGCCGCACGCCCGGGTGGAGATCGACCGCAAGACCGGGGCCGCCCTGGTCTACGCCCAGGAGGTGGACGACGACGGCACCGTCGTGCGGGAGTGGGACGACACCCCGCACGACTTCGGCCGGATCGCCGCCATGACCGCGAAGCAGGTGATCCTCCAGCGGCTGCGGGAGGCCACCGACGAGGTGCACTTCGGCGAGTACGTCGGCCGCGAGGGCGACCTGGTCACCGGGGTGGTGCAGGCGCACGAGGCGCGGGTCGAGAAGGGCATCGTCAGCGTCGACCTGGGCAAGCTGGAGGGCGTCCTGCCGCAGTCCGAGCAGGTGCCCGGCGAGCGGTACACGCACGGCGAGCGGATCCGCTGCGTCGTGGTGCACGTGGCAAAGGGAATGCGTGGCCCGCAGATCACGTTGTCCCGTTCGCACCCGGCACTGGTGAAGAAGCTCTTCGCGCTGGAGGTGCCGGAGATCGCCGACGGCACCGTCGAAATCGGCGCGATCGCCCGTGAGGCGGGTCACCGTACGAAGATCGCGGTCCGCTCCACCGCCCCCGGCGTGAACGCCAAGGGCGCCTGCATCGGCCCGATGGGCCAGCGGGTCCGGGCGGTGATGAGCGAACTGCACGGTGAGAAGATCGACATCATCGACTGGTCGGACGACCCGGCGACCTTCGTCGGCAACGCGCTCTCCCCGGCCAAGGCGCTGCGGGTCGAGGTGGTCGACCTGGCCAGCCGGACGGCCCGGGTCACCGTGCCGGACTTCCAGCTCTCCCTGGCGATCGGCCGGGAGGGGCAGAATGCCCGGCTTGCCGCCCGACTGACCGGTTGGCGGATCGACATCCGTTCCGACGCGGAGCAGACCGAGACGGCCGGCCGGGGCGCAGCTGATCACGTGCCGGAGCCGGGCGGCGCGATCTCGAGCAGCTAGGGGTAGACTTTCTCCAGTGGTACGACGCGCGCTGCCGGAGCGCACCTGTGTGGGCTGCCGGAGACGTGCGCCGGCCAGCGAACTGCTGCGGATCGTCGCGGTCGGCGACGAGGCTGGTCACAGCCTCCGGGCCGATCCGGCCCGCAGACTGCCGGGTCGGGGGGCGCACATGCACCCGGATCCGGCCTGCTTCGCGCAGGCGGTGCGCCGCCGCGCCTTCGGGCGGGCACTGCGCATCACCGGGGTCGTCGATCACGGTGAGCTGGCGGAGCATGTTGACGCGCCAACCACTACGTCCGGTCAGCCCGACCGGACGAGGGTCGCTAGCAAGGTAGGACGACCGACATGAGCACACGATGAAGTCCCTGAAATGACCAGGCTTCAAGTGCAGGAGTGAGGTCGCTGCGGGTGCTGCCCGCACGACCTCGGAGTGAGGAGTGCAGTGGCAGGTAAGGCCCGCGTACACGAGCTGGCAAAAGAGCTCGGGGTCGAAAGCAAGACCGTTCTCGCCAAGCTGAAGGAAATGGGCGAGTTCGTCAAGTCCGCGTCCAGCACCGTCGAGGCGCCCGTCGCCCGACGGCTGCGTGGCGCATTCGTCGCGTCCGCCGGTGGCCCTTCGGCGCCGGCCGCCCCCGCGGCGGCCGCGTCCGCTCCGGCGGCG
>NZ_JAEVHJ010000250.1:0-10141 GCF_016802855.1 Micromonospora sp. ATA51
GACGAGAAGCGCCGCGAGCACGCCGAGCGCCGCCGCCGGCGGCAGCGCCCGGCCGAGCGGCAGCAGGAGCAACGCCGCCACGGCGGCCGCCACCTGCGCCGGCCGGACCGCCTGCTCGGTGAGCCGGCGGAAGAGCAGCCGACCGGCAAGGTAGACCGTGGCGCCGCCGTACAGGGCGACGGAGGCCGACCAGCTCAACGTGCCACCGCCGGAACGGCGGCCACCGCCGTCCTGCTCGGCGACGTGCGCGAGCACCTGCTCGATGCCGAGCGCGACGTAGATGACCCCGATGATCAGCAGCAGGTGGGTGACGCTGTAGGCGTCCGCCGCCATCCGGGCCCGCCGGTCCCCGCTCGCCGCGGCGAGAGCGCGGGCCGCCGCAGGCGCGGCGTCGGCGAAGTACAGCCACCACAGGCAGACCGTCACGGCCAGGCCGACCAGCGCCACGCCGAGGACCGGCGGCGCGATCACCGCCGACCTGGCACCGACCCCCGCCGCGACCAGCGACTCGCCGAGCGCGATGATCAGGACGAGTCCGTGCCGTTCGGCGAAGTGGCTCGGGCTGCGCAACGGCCAGACGCCGCGCCACGCGTACGACAGACGCTGCCCGCCGATCTCGATCACGAACGCCGCCACCCACAGCACGGCATGGGCGGCCCCGCCCAGCAGCGCGCCGAGCAGGAGCGGCACCCAGCCGAGGGCGCTGACCGTCGCGAAGAACCGGATCCGCGCGCGCAGTCCGGGGACGGCGCCCGCCACCCAGTGGTACAGCAGCAGGTGGACCGCGCGGAGCAGCACGTAGGCCAGGACGAGGAGCAGCGGCCCGTCCAGGCCCGGCCCGGACGACCAGGAGCGGGGCATGACCAGCGCGGCGACGAAGAGCGCCGCCATGGCGACCAGGATCCCCGCACGGACCAGACCGACGTCGGCCCGCGTCTGGTTGCCCAACCAGGCGTACGACGACCAGGCGAACCAGAGCAGCACCAGCAGGAGCAGGCCCTGCGCCATGGCCACCGGGGTCGGCGGCTGCCCGATCAACGCCATGATCCGCGTGAGCGCGAAGACGAACACCAGATCGAAGAAGATCTCGAACGTCGTCACCCGACCGTCCGGGGCGGCCGGCACCGGGGCCCGCGGCCGGATCCGCACGTCGTCGGGCCGGGACGCGTTCAGCTGCGGAGGAACGCGAGCAGATCCTTGTTGACCTGATCCTGATGGGTCGAAGTGATGCCGTGCGGCGCGCCCGGGTAGTAGATGTCCTGCGCGTTCCGGACGAGCTGGGCGGTCTTCCGCGCCGAGTCCTTCACCGGGACGATCTGATCGTCCTCGCCGTGCAGCACGAGCGTGGGGACGTCGAACTTGGCGAGGTCGTCCCGGAAGTCCGTCTCCGAGAACGCCTTGATGCTCTCGTACGCGTTCCACAGCCCGGCCTGCATGCTCCACAGCCAGAACTGGTCGAGGATCCCCTTCGAGACCTTCGCGCCGGGCCGGTTGGCGCCGTAGAACATCTGCGCCAGGTCCTGGTAGAACTGCGACCGGTCCTTGACCAGGTTCGCGCGCAGTTCGTCGAACACGCTGATCGGGAGGCCCTCCGGGTTGTCCGGGGTCTGCACCATGATCGGCGGTACGGCGGAGATGAGCACCGCCTTGGCGACCCGGCCGGTGCCGTGCCGGCCGATGTAGCGGGCCACCTCGCCGCCGCCGGTCGAGTGGCCGATCAGCGTCGCGTCCCGCAGGTCGAGCGCCTCGATGACCGCGGCGAGGTCGTCGGCGTACCCGTCCATGTCGTTTCGCGTGCCGGACTGGCTGGACCGGCCGTGGCCGCGACGGTCGTGGGCGACCACCCGGAAGCCGTTCTGCGCCAGGAAGAGCATCTGCCCGTCCCAGGCGTCCGCGCTGAGGGGCCAGCCGTGGGAGAAGGTGACGACCGGACCCTCGCCCCAGTCCTTGTAGTAGATGTCCGTGCCGTCTTTGGTCGTGACGAAACTCATGCCGCTACCTTCCTGGTCACAAAAGTGGGGTGCGGACGACCGAGCCGCGCGCGCAGTCTCGCCGCAGGCCGGCAGGGGGAGGTCGACTTCACCCGATGCTAGGTCGGCCCTCGGCCGGGAACGGCCGGTTCACCGAAACGCGCTGCGGGCGAAGGGAGAGGCCCCCGACCGGTCGTTGCCGATCGGTCTCCATCGCCACGACTACCCTCGTACGGATGTCGATCCCCCAGCCGGTCCGCGCACGCTTCCTGCCGGGATCGGACGCCACCGTCCCGCCCGCCCCCGACGACCTGGCCCTGCCAGTGGCCGGCCGCCGGCTGTTGACCGCACCGGACGGCGGCTTCCCCCGGGTCGCCGACCTGCCGCCGGAGACCCGCTGGGTGCCACTGGGCACGCTCGACGGGGTACGCGCCTGGGGCGCCGAGGTGGTCCCGGGACAGCACGACGGGGGGCGCTGGCGCAGCTGGCGCGTGCTCGCCGCCGAGCTGCCCGAACCGCTCGCCACGCTCGCCGGTCGGGCGCTGGCGGTGCTCACCTGGCGGCGTACCCACCGCTGGTGCGGCGCCTGCCGGGAGGAGCTGGCCGACGTGCCCGGCGAGACGGCCCGCCGCTGCCCCGGCTGCGAGTTGTACGTCCCGATGGGGCTCTCCGCCGCGGTGCTCACCGCGATCACCCGCCCCGGCCCGGCCGGCGGCGCCAACGAGCTGCTGCTCGTCCGGCACGCGTACGGCCCGGCGGAGCTGTGGGCGCTGGTCGCCGGCTTCCTGGAGGCGGGCGAGTCGCTGGAGGCGGCGGTGCACCGGGAAGTGGCCGAGGAGGTCGGGCTGGCCGTCGGCAGGGTCACCTACTTCGGCAGCCAGCCCTGGGCGATGTCCGGGCCGGGGACGCTGCTCGCCGGCTTCACCGCCACCGCCGCCGACCCCACGGCCGAGCCGGTGGTCGACGGGCGGGAGCTGACGCAGGCGCGCTGGTTCCCGGTGGACTCGCTGCCGGCGGAGCTGCCGCCGGCGTACTCGATCTCCCGCTGGCTGATCGACGCGGCGGTGACCGCCGCGCGGCGCTGAGCCCGCGCGGCGCCCGGGGCCGCAGGCCGGGGCCAGGGAGGGCAGCGCCGCAGGTGGTCCGCCGGCTCAGACGCCCAGCAGGGTGCGCAGGTGCCGGGGCGGCGGGCAGTCGTGCGCCAGCATCGCGTCGTGCCACTCGCGCACCGACACCCCGTCCGGCCGGGACCGGGCGATGTCGGCCATCTCGCTGTAGCCGACGAAGTACGTGGAGAGCTGGGTGGAGGTCAGCAGCGCCCGGCGCCACTTGCCGGCCGCCTCGCCCTCCTCCTGGAAGCCGCGCCCGGTCATCAGCGCCATCGCCTCCGACTCGGGCAGGTCCTCGCCGTGCACGAGCTGGTCGAGCAGCGCGTTGATGGTCATCCGCAGCTGCATCTTGAGCTGCTGCAACCGCACCGGCAGCCCGCCGAAACCGAGGCCGGCCATCAGCTCCTCGGTGTAGACCGCCCAGCCCTCGACGAACACGCCGGACTCGGTCAGCGCGCGGACCCGGGTGGGGCCGGCGTACCGGCGGGCGTGGGCGAGCTGGAGGAAGTGACCGGGCACCGCCTCGTGCACGGTCAGGTTGCGGATCATGTGGTCGTTGTACTCCCGGTAGAACGACTCGACCCGGTGCGCCGGCCAGTCCGCGGGGGTGGGCGCGATGCAGTAGAAGGTGGGCAGGTCGGCCGTCTCCAGCGGGCCCGGCGAGTCGCAGTACGCCACCGCGACCCCCCGGGCGAACTCCGGCATCTCCTGGATCACGCACGGGTCTTCGACCAGGGTGATCAGGTCGTGCGCGCGGACGAAGTCGCTCGCCTCGTCCAGGGTGACCGAGGCCAGCTCCACGATGGACTGGTCGTCGGGGTGCTCGGCGGCGAGCAGGTCCAGCGCCCGGCGTACCGTCTCGTCGTCGGCCGGACCGCCGACCAGCTCGACGGCCGCCTCGCGGATCTCCGCGGTGACCCGCTCCAGGTTGGCCCAGGCCCGGCGCTGCACCTCGGCGGCGCCCAGCTCGGTGTCGAGGGTGTGCCAGAGCCGCGCCTCCCAGCGGCGCCGGCCCAGCCGCGGGTCGCGCCCCGGCCCGGCGTCGGCGGCCAGGCCGATCCGCAACCAGGCCACGAACTCCTCCAGCGCGGCGATCGCGTCGGTCGCGGCGGGCTCGACCCGGCCGTACAGCCCCGGCGCCTCGGCCAGCAGCCGGGGCACCTCGTCGCGGATCAGCGCCGCTGTGCCGGTGAACTGCCCGACCGCCGTCTCCACGTGGATCCGCGGCATGTCGCGCAGCGTCGCGCGCGCGGTCGCCAGGGCGTCCGGTACGGCCGACAGCCGCCCGGCGAGGTGGGACAGCCGCTCCTCGACGGGCGCGTACGGGCGGGCGAGCAGCGCGTGCAGCAGCGGACCCGGGTTGTGTCGCAGTGGGTCCCACTCGTGCGCGCGGATCTCCGTCGACTCGAACATCGCCCGGTCGACGAGGCTGCTCAGCAGCGCGTGGTCGACGCCCTCCTCGACGTCGAGCGAATCCGGGTCGATCTCGGAGAGCGCGTCGGCGGCCTCCTTGAGCATCGCCTGGTCGGCTGCGACCGCGTCCGCGGAGAGGTCGGGCAGCCGGTCGTCGTACCGGTGGTCCCCGGCCGACGTGGCCAGCCCCGGCCGGCTCTCCAGCAATGCCTCCACGATCCGCTCGGCGAGCGGCACGAACGACTCCATGCCCCGACCCTACCGACCTCGCGGCACCTCGGCCGCCCTTCGGTTGATCATGAAGTTGTTGTCACTCGGCACGACGGGTCGTGACAACTTCATAATCAACTCGGCTGGTCGGCGCGGGCCTCGCGTTCGGCGGTGCGGACGGCTTCGGCGTAGGCCAGGGTGGTGCGACGGAGGGCGGCCTCGGGGTCGATGTCCGCCTGCCGCGCCGCCGCCACCGTGGCGAGGAGGCTGGCGCCGAGCCTGGCCTCCGGGTCGACCTGGGACTCCGCGAGCGGGGGCGGGACGGCGAGCCCGACGCGGGCGGCGCGGTCGAGGATCTTGGCGGCCAGGGCGAGGGCGGGCTGGCTCAGCGCGATGCCGTCCAGCACCGACTCGCGGGCCTTCTCGGCCCGCTTGATCCGCTCCCAGTTCGCCTCGATCTCCTCCAGCGAGCCGGTCCGCTCCCCGGAGAAGACGTGCGGGTTGCGGCGGACCATCTTGTCGACCAGCCCCCCGGCCACGTCGTCGACGTTCCACCGCTCGTCCTCGGGCAGGTCCTCGGCGAGGCGGGCGTGCAGCAGCACCTGAAGCAGCACGTCGCCCAACTCCTCGCGGAGAGCGTCGGTGTCGTCGGCGCTGATCGCGTCGTACGCCTCGTAGCACTCCTCGAGCAGGAAGCCGGCGAGGCTGCGGTGGGTCTGCGCCCGCTTCCACGGGTCACCGCCCGGCGAGGCCAGCCGGTCCATCACCTCGACCGCGTCCAGCAGCCGGGCCCCCGGCGGATCCCACGAGCCGTACATCAGCTCCAGCTCGGCCAGCCCGGGCTCGCGGGCCAGCCGCAGCCCCAACTCCCGGGCCAGCGCCTCGTCGCCGGCCGGGCCGGCCAGCCAGACCGCCGTGCCGTGCGCGGCCACCGCGTCCAGCAACGCCTGCGTCGCGCCGCCCTCGACCTGCACCGAGACCTCGGCGCCCGCCGAGCGGACCGCCGCCGTCAGCGCGCTCTCCGCGCCCGCCAGCACCGGAGCGGACCGTACGACGTCCCAGGCGGCCGCGGTCAGCAGGCCGGCCGGCAGCCGGGGCGAGGTGACCAGCAGGACGATCCGCGCGGACATGCTCAGGAGGCGGCCTGACCGGTCGCCTCGGTGGCCACCGGCTCCGGCGTGGAGACGTCGGTCACCTGGCCGTTGCCGTGGACGTACGGCAGGTCGTACTGGCGGAGGCCGCTCTGGGTCTGCAGCAGCGCCGGGATCTCCAGCGCCCGGAAGCGCGGGTTGACCGTGACGTCGAGCTTCTCGACCTCGTCCTGCAGGGCCGCGCTCACCGCGGAGACCTGGCGGGTGAACGGCGCCTGCTCGAACTGCTGGCGCTGCTCGTCGGCGGACCAGCCGGCCGGGGCCACGCCGGCCTTGACCAGCGCGTCGTAGAGGTCACCGCGCGAGTCGTCGGTCAGCTCGGCCGGCGGCAGCCCCGCCTCCAGGCCCAGGTAGAGGTCGTACCACTCGGCGGCGAGCTGCGCGTACTCGGTGTCCGGCACGCCCAGCTCCTTGCCGATCTGCGCGGCGCTGAGCTGGTCCTGCACCTCGACCTTCTTCTCCTCGGCGATCCGCTTGCCGAGGTCGATGCCGACCAGCAGGTTGAGGATGTCCTGCCGGTCCACGTTCAGCTTCAGCTGCTCCGGCGACGGGGTCGCCCCCTGCTGCGCGGCGGAGGCCTTCACCGACTCCTCGTACGCCGCCTGGGCCTCGTCGTGGATGGCGTCCACCCGGTCCACCGAGTAGGTCCGGTCCCCGACGTACGCGGCGACGTCCGGGGCGGACCGACCGCAGGCGGCGAGGGGGAAGACAGCGAGGGCCGCGACGCTGGCGGCGGCGATGAGACGGCGAGCACGCATGACGGTCACTCTCTCACGCCCGCCACCCGGCTGTGACGCCGCCCACCGGGCCGGCTCACCGGGCCCCCGCCAGGGCCGGCTCGCCCAGCACATCCTTGAGGAGCTGGGCGCACCACTCCAACAAGGCCTGGTCGCGCAGCGGCTCGCCGCCCACTCGGCGGGTGCTCGGGCGCGGCACGCTGACCTGGTCCTGGGCCTGCTTGTAGACCGAGTCCGGGTGGTAGCGCTTGAGCCGCAGCTGCTTCGAGTCGGGCAGCGGCAACGGGCCGAACCGCAGGTGCTTGCCCTGCATGGAGACCTCGCTGAGGCCGTACCGGCGGGCCAGCAGCCGGAACCGGGCCACCGCGACCAGGTTCTGCACCGGGGCGGGCGGCTCGCCGTACCGGTCGGTCATCTCCGCGACCACCTCGCGCAGCCGCTCGTCGTCGCGGGCCTCGGCGAGCTTGCGGTACATCTCCAGGCGCAGCCGCTCCACCCCGACGTAGTCGTGCGGCAGGTGCGCGTCGACCGGGAGGTCGATCTTGACGTCGGCCTCCTCCTCGGGCTGCTCGCCCTTGAACGCCGACACCGCCTCGCCGACCATCCGGACGTACAGGTCGAAGCCGACGCCCTCGATGTGGCCGGACTGCTCGCCCCCGAGCAGGTTGCCGGCGCCCCGGATCTCCAGGTCCTTCATCGCCACGTACATGCCGGCGCCCAGCTCGGTGTGCTGGGCGATGGTGGCCAGCCGCTCGTGCGCGTGCTCGGTGAGCGGCTTCTCCGGCGGGTAGAGGAAGTAGGCGTACGCCCGCTCCCGGCCCCGGCCGACCCGGCCGCGGATCTGGTGCAGCTGAGCCAGGCCGAGCAGGTCGGCGCGCTCCACGATCAGGGTGTTGGCGTTCGGGATGTCGATGCCGGACTCCACGATCGTGGTGCAGACCAGGACGTCGAACTCCTTCTCCCAGAAGCCGACCATCACCTTCTCCAGCGCCTCCTCGCCCATCTGGCCGTGCGCCACGGCGACCCGCGCCTCGGGCACGAGCTCCCGGATCCGGCGCGCCGCCCGGTCGATCGACTCGACCCGGTTGTGCAGGTAGAACACCTGCCCGTCGCGGAGCAGCTCGCGGTGGATGGAGGCGGCCACCTGCCGGTCGTCGTACGCCCCGACGAAGGTCAGCACCGGGTGCCGCTCCTCCGGCGGGGTGGCGATGGTGGACATCTCCCGGATGCCGGTGATCGCCATCTCCAGCGTCCGCGGGATCGGGGTGGCCGACATGCTCAGCACGTCGACCGAGGCGCGCAGCGTCTTCAGGTGCTCCTTGTGCTCGACGCCGAAGCGCTGCTCCTCGTCGACGATGACCAGGCCGAGGTTCTTGAACCGGGTGGCCGTCTGGAGCAGCCGGTGGGTGCCGATGACGATGTCGACGGTGCCGTCGGCGATCATCTCCAACGTCCGCTCGGACTCCTTCGGCGTCTGGAACCGGGACAGCTGCCGGATGGTCACCGGGAACTGACCCATCCGCTCGGCGAAGGTGTTGTAGTGCTGCTGCACCAGCAGCGTGGTGGGCACCAGCACCGCCACCTGCTTGCCGTCCTGGACCGCCTTGAACGCGGCTCGCACCGCGATCTCGGTCTTGCCGTACCCGACGTCGCCGCAGATCAGCCGGTCCATCGGCACGGTCTGCTCCATGTCCCGCTTGACCTCGTCGATCGCGGCGAGCTGGTCCGGCGTCTCCTGCCAGGGGAAGGCGTCCTCCAGCTCCCGCTGCCACGGGGTGTCCGGGCCGAACGAGTGCCCCTTGGACGCCTTGCGGGCGGCGTAGAGCTGGATCAGCTGGGCGGCGATCTCGCGGACCGCCTTGCGGGCCCGGGCCTTCGACTTCTGCCAGTCCGAGCCGCCCATCTTGTGCAGGGTGGGCTGCTCGCCGCCGACGTACCGGGAGAGCTGGTCGAGCTGGTCGGTGGGGACGAAGAGCCGGTCGCCGGGCTGGCCGCGCTTGCTCGCGGCGTACTCGATGACCAGGTATTCCCGGGAGGCGCCGTTGACGGTGCGCTGCACCAGCTCGACGTACCGGCCGATGCCGTGCTGCTCGTGCACCACGTGGTCGCCGGCCTTGAGCTCCAGCGGGTCGATGGTGTTGCGCCGCCGGCTCGGCATCTTGCGCATGTCCCGGGTGGAGGTGCCCCGGCCGCCGGTGACGTCGTTGCCGGTGAGCAGCACGAACCGGGACGCCTCGTCGACGAAGCCGCCGGTCAGGCAGCCACAGGACACCAGCAGCTCGCCGGGGGCGGGCGCGGTGGGGACCGCCTCGGTGAGCCGGGCGCCGAGACCGGCGTCGCGGAGCACCTCGACGGCCCGCTGGGCGGGGCCGTGGCCCTCGAAGACCAGCGCGATCGACCAGCCCTCGCCGGCCCAGCGCTTCAGGTCCTCGACCACCCGGGCGGTCTCGCCGTGGTAGAGCGGGGCGGGCTGGGCGGCCAGGGTCACCGCGATCGCGTCGTCGGGGCTGACGTCGACCTCGGTCGGCTCGTCCTCCCACGGCTGGCGGACCGGTGCGGTGGCGTCCGCCTCGACCAGGCCGAACGGCGCGAGGGTCCACCACGGCTGGCGCAGGGCGCGGGCCGCCGTGCGTACGTCGCCCAGGGTCTTGAACGCGGCGGCGCCGAGGTCGACCGGGGCCTGGCCGCCGACGGCGGCCGCGGCCCAGCTGGCCTGGAGGAACTCCTCCGAGGTACGCACCAGGTCGTGCGCCCGGGTGCGGATCCGCTCCGGGTCGCAGAGCAGCACGTGGGTGCCGGCCGGCATGCAGTTCAGCAGCAGTTCCAGGCTCTCGTTGCCGAGCAGCGCCGGGACCAGCGACTCCATCCCCTCGACGGGGATGCCCTCGGCGAGCTTGTCGAGGATCTCGGCCAGCTCCGGGTGCTCCTGCGCCAGGGCGGCGGCCCGCTTGCGGACCTCCGGCGTGAGCAGCAGTTCCCGGCAGGGCGGCGCCCAGAGCTGCGGCACGCCCTCGATGGTGCGCTGGTCGGCGACGGCGAAGGTGCGGATCTCCTCCACCTCGTCGCCCCAGAACTCGACCCGGGACGGGTGCTCGTCGGTGGGCGGGAAGACGTCGAGGATGCCGCCGCGGACGGCGAACTCGCCCCGCTTGGTGACCAGGTCGACCCGGGCGTACGCCATGTCGGTGAGCCGGCGGGCGACCTCCTCCAGATCCGCCTCGTCACCCGCGGCGAGCTGCACCGGCTCCAGGTCGCCGAGCCCCTTGAGCTGGGGTTGCAGCAGCGACCGGACCGGCGCCACGACCACCCGCAGCGGCCCGGTACGCCCGTGCGCGTCGGCGGAGCCCGGGTGGGCCAGCCGGCGCAGCACGGCCAGCCGCCGCCCGACCGTGTCGGAGCGGGGCGAGAGCCGCTCGTGCGGCAGCGTCTCCCAGGACGGGAAGACCGCCACCTGCTCCGGCGGAACCAGGCTGCCCAGCGCCGAGGCGAGGTCGTCGGCCTCCCGGCTGGTGGCGGTGACGGCCAGCACCGGGCGGCCGGCGCCGCCCGCG
>NZ_JAEVHJ010000251.1:0-10096 GCF_016802855.1 Micromonospora sp. ATA51
AGGCCGTTAGTGCGACCATCGCGCTCGCGACGATGACGGTCGTCCGCTTCAGGTGTGCCACGTGCCCTCCTCATTCTTGGCAGTTCACCGGGTAGTACGAGCCGATGGTGTAGAAGCCCTCACCGAAGCTGCGCAGCCAGCGTCCGGCGAGGTCCAGCAGTCGACTGGTGACCTGGGCGTCGAACAGGGCCAGCGCCTGCGCTCCCGTCAGCGGCGCGCCCTCGGTGAGTGGCTCGTCGAGGTCACGCCGCCGGGCGGGGACGCCGAGCGCGCCCAGGGCCTCCCGGAACCGGTCGTCGAGATCTTGCGGGGTGGTCACGTCGGACAGCATTACCGACGAAGGGGCCCCGCGCCCACTCGGACACGATCCGCCCGCCGGGCCTCACTCGTCGCCGCACTGCTCCGGGCAGCCGCCGTCGGAGACCTTCCAGACCAGCTCACGAAGGGCGGCCAGCTCGTGGTTGGTGAGCCCGCCGAGCAGTCGCGAATCGGACATCACCTGGTGCACCCGGTCCCGCATCCGCCGGCCGGCCTCGGTCACGACCAGCGTCTTCTGCCGCCGGTCGGCGGGGTCGACCCGCCGCTCCACCAGGCCGGCCTGCTCCAGCTTGTCGACCAGGCCGGTGACGTTGGAGCGGTCGCAGCGCAGCTGCTCGGCGAGGTCCCGGGCGGGCAGCGGCCGGTCGGGGTCCAGCTCGTGCAACGCCCGGGCGACGGCCGGGGTGAGGCCCAGCTCGGAGATCTCCACGTCCTGGTAGTGGCGGATCGCGGAGGCGATGTGCATGATCCGGCGCACCGCGTCCCCGGCCAGGCCGGAGCGGTCGCCCGCGTCGGGGCCGGCGGTGGGAACGGTGGGTTGAGCCATGCCTCACATGCTACTTGCCGATCCAATAATTGATTAGTTCTAAGGTTGAGCGGCTCACGCAGTTGCGTGGGGCATTCGCACCAGGAGGCACACCAGGTCCGTCTCCGTCCTCGCCATCTCCGGCAGCCTGCGCGACGCGTCGTTCAACACCGCGCTGATCCGGGCCGCGCAGCGGCTGGCGCCCGCGGGCCTGACCCCGGAGTCAAGGACGAGACCACGGAGACCCTGCTCCGCGCCCTCCTCGACGCCTTCGTCGCCAAGATCCGCGTAACCCACCTCGCCCTCACGCGGCGGGGCGGCGCCCCCGTCAGCCCGGCAGGAACGAGAAGCGGACCTTGCGGCTGGGGTTGTCGCCGTTGGTGTCCACCAGGCAGAGCGACTGCCAGGTGCCGAGCGCCAGCCGTCCGTCCACCACCGGCAGGGTCGCGTACGGCGGGACGAACGCGGGGAGCACGTGATCCCGCCCGTGCCCGGGCGAGCCGTGCCGGTGCCGCCAGCGGTCGTCGGCGGGCAGCAGGTCGTCGATCGCCCGCAGCAGGTCGTCGTCGGAGCCGGAGCCGGTCTCGATGAGGGCCAGCCCGGCGGTGGCGTGCGGCACGAAGACGTGCAGCAGGCCGTCGCCCTGGCCGGCGACGAACCGCTCGGCCTCGGCGGTGATGTCCCGGACGGTGGGCCGGGAGCCGGTCTGGACCGTGATCACCTCACTACGCACATCTCGCATTCTGCCCGAGCGGGTCAGTTGCCGCCGCCGGACCAGCCGCCGTCACCGCCCGACCCACCACCGCCGAGGCCCCCGTCCCGGCCGTCATGGGACCAGCGGCCGTCCCCGCCCCACCGGACCCCGCCGGAACCGCCGTCGTGGGCCGGTCGGCCGGCACCGCCCTCGCCGCCACCGACGTCCACGCCGAAGCCGACGATCCCGGTCGGGCCGCTCGCGGGCCGGTCCCAGTACCCGCCGACCCCAGGGGGCCGCCACCCGGCCTCCGCCCGCCGGCCGAGGGTCGCCAGGCCCGTGCCGAGCAGGGCCAGGCCGAGCAGTCCGACGGGCGCGAGCGTCAGGCCACCCCGGTACACGCTCACCACCGCGATCACCAGTGCGAGGCTGCCGAGGAGGGTCACCCCGGCCCCGAGAACCAGCCGCGTCGTCATGGCCGCACGGTAGGACGTCGGGGCAAGCCTCGGGCCGCCGGCGTGGCGCACTCGAGGATCGCGCAAAGTTACCGACGGGTACCTGTGTTCAGCGTCGCGTCTGGGGGAGGGAGACGTGACGACCGGCGCCACCAGGGGGCAGGATGGCGCTAGAGACCTATCCCACACACAACCGAGGGAACGCCTGTGGCTACGGAACGCAAGCGCCCGGTGATCACCGCTGGTCTGCCGAGCCAGCTTCCGGACATCGACCCTGAAGAGACCGGCGAATGGGTCGAGTCACTCGACGGTGTCATCGACGAGCGCGGAACCAAGCGCGCCCGGTACGTCATGCTGCGCCTGCTGGAGCGGGCCCGCGAGCGCCAGGTCGGGGTGCCGTCCCTGACCACCACCGACTACATCAACTCCATCCCGCCGGAGCGCGAGCCGTGGTTCCCGGGTGACGAGCACATCGAACGACGGATCCGGGCCTACATCCGGTGGAACGCCGCCATGCTGGTGCACCGGGCGCAGCGGCCCGAGATCAGCGTCGGCGGGCACATCTCCACCTTCGCCAGCTCGGCGTCGCTCTACGAGGTGGGCTTCAACCACTTCTTCCGGGGCAAGGACCACCCGGGCGGCGGCGACCACATCTTCTACCAGGGGCACGCCTCCCCCGGCATGTACGCGCGCGCCTACATGGAGGGGCGGCTCAGCGAGGACCAGCTCGACGGGTTCCGGCAGGAGCTGTCGCACCCGGGCGGCGGCCTGCCGTCGTACCCGCACCCGCGGCTGATGCCGGACTTCTGGGAGTTCCCCACCGTCTCCATGGGCCTCGGGCCGATCAACGCGATCTACCAGGCCCGGTTCAACCGCTACCTGCAGCACCGCGGCATCAAGGACACCTCCCAGCAGCACGTCTGGGCGTTCCTCGGCGACGGTGAGATGGACGAGGTCGAGTCGCTGGGCGCGATCGGGGTGGCCGCCCGCGAGGAGTTGGACAACCTCACCTTCGTGATCAACTGCAACCTGCAGCGCCTGGACGGCCCGGTCCGCGGCAACGGCAAGGTCATGCAGGAGCTGGAGGCGTTCTTCCGGGGCGCCGGCTGGAACGTGATCAAGGTGGTCTGGGGCCGGGAGTGGGACCCGCTGCTCGCGGCGGACACCGACGGCGCGCTGGTCAACCTGATGAACACCACGCCCGACGGTGACTACCAGACCTACAAGGCGGAGTCCGGGGCGTACGTCCGGGAGCACTTCTTCGGCCGCGACCCGCGGACCCGCAAGATGGTCGAGGGCCTGACCGACGACGAGATCTGGAACCTCAAGCGGGGTGGCCATGACTACCGCAAGCTCTACGCGGCCTACAAGGCGGCGATGGAGCACACCGGTCAGCCGACGGTGATCCTGGCCAAGACGATCAAGGGCTGGACGCTGGGCTCGCACTTCGAGGCCCGCAACGCCACCCACCAGATGAAGAAGCTGACGCTGGAGGACCTGAAGCTCTTCCGCGACCGGCTCTACCTGGACATCCCAGACAAGCAGCTGGAGGAGAACCCCTACCTCCCGCCGTACTACAACCCGGGCGAGAAGTCCGACGAGATCCAGTACCTCAAGGAGCGGCGCCAGCAGCTCGGCGGGTACCTGCCGTCCCGGCGGACCACCGGCAAGCGGCTGCAGATCCCCGGCCCCGAGCGGTTCTCCGATGTCAAGCGCGGCTCGGGCAAGCAGAAGGTGGCCACCACGATGGCCTTCGTCCGCCTGCTCAAGGACGTGATGAAGGACAAGGAGTTCGGCAAGCGCTGGGTGCCGATCATCCCGGACGAGGCCCGTACCTTCGGCATGGACTCGCTCTTCCCGACGGCGAAGATCTACTCGCTGCACGGCCAGCGGTACACCTCGGTGGACCGGGAGCTGTTCCTGTCGTACAAGGAGGCCACCGACGGTCAGATCCTGCACGAGGGGATCAACGAGGCCGGTTCGGTGGCGTCCTTCACCGCGGCCGGATCGTCGTACGCCACCCACGGCGAGCCGATGATCCCGATGTACATCTTCTATTCGATGTTCGGGTTCCAGCGCACCGGCGACGGACTCTGGGCGGCCGCCGACCAGATGGCCCGCGGCTTCCTGCTCGGCGCCACCGCCGGGCGGACCACGCTGAACGGTGAGGGCCTGCAACACGAGGACGGCCACTCGCTGCTGCTCGCCGCCACCAACCCGGCGGTGGTCGCGTACGACCCGGCGTTCGCGTTCGAGATCGCGCACATCATGGAGAACGGCCTGCACCGGATGTACGGGGAGGCGCAGGAGAACGTCTTCTACTACCTGACGGTCTACAACGAACCGATCTTCCAGCCCGCCGAGCCGGCGGGCGTGGACGTCGAGGGCATCCTCAAGGGCATCTACCGCTACTCCCCCGCTCCGAAGGTGGACGGGGACGCGCCGAAGGCGAACATCCTGGCCTCCGGCACCGGCATGCAGTGGGCGCTCAGGGCGCAGCAACTGCTCGCCGAGGACTGGGGCGTGTCCGCCGACGTCTGGTCGGTGACCTCCTGGACGGAGCTGCGCCGGGACGCGGTGGAGTGCGAGGAGCACAACCTGCTCAACCCGGGCGGCGAGCAGCGGGTCCCGTACGTCCAGCGGAAGCTGCCGACGCCGACGGGCCGAAGGTCGCGGTCAGCGACTGGATGCGCGCGGTGCCGGACCTGATCGCCCGCTGGGTGCCCGGCGACTACACCTCGCTCGGCACCGACGGCTTCGGCATGTCGGACACCCGGCACGCGCTGCGCCGGCACTTCCACGTCGACGCCGAGTCGGTGGCGGTCGCCACGCTGCGGCAGCTCGCGCTCCGCGGCGCGGTGCCGGCCAACGTGCCGGCCGAGGCCGCCAAGAAGTACGCGCTCGACGACATCACCGCCGCCCCGGTCGGCGAGACCGGCGGCGACAGCTAGGTCGTACGCGAGAGGGGCCCGGCGCGATCCCGCGCCGGGCCCTTCGTCATGTCGCCGGCCCTCGGAATGCGGCAGGTCGGGCCTTCCTGGGCGGGGACGCCACGACGTACCGCAACCCGGGCAGGGTGTCGGCGGCGGAGTCGACGATGGTCCGGCGTCCCTGGCGGGGACGCCGGACCATCGCCATCGCGGGCGGTGCCGGGACGGGCCCGTCAGCCGACGGCGGCCAGGTCGGTCAGTCGGGCCAGCGAGTCCTCCAGGTCGGCGCCGACCCGACGCAGGCCGAGCCGGAGCAGGGCGGCCTTCACCGGCCCGGCGGGCCACCGTACGACGATGAGCCGCACGATCGTCCCGCCCTCCTCCTCGTCCGGGGTCAGCTGTACGTAGATCTCGGTGCGCGCCTCGGCCCGGGCGCCCGCGCCCTTGGCCCGCTCGCGCCACCCGATCAGGGTCGCTCCTGGTAGGCGATCACCTCGGCCTCGTGCGCCGCGCCGCGCCCGGCCTGGACCAGCTGTCGCCGGCCGAAGCCCTCCCCCGAGAGGACCTCCGCCGCGCGAACCCCCGCCAGCCAGGCCGGCAACTGCTCGGCCCGCTGCACGACGTCCCAGACCGCTTCCACCGGCGCCATCACGTGCGCACTGCGTTCCACGAGGATCATTTCTGTCTTTCCCCCACTAAGGACACATCCGCGATATTCCGACTGTATGCGGTAATTCGGACTTAAACGGACGGGTTCGGAAAAGACACGCCGAAAACCCTTGCGCCGCCAGCGCTCCCCGGCCTATGGCGCATCAGCGGCTCGCGCCCTAGAGTCCCGAGCACGCTTCGCGTTTCTGGAGGGCGAATGACGACCGCGCCGATGCCGGAGTTCCCCGCCGGGTTCCGCTGGGGGGTGTCCACCTCCGCCTACCAGATCGAGGGCGCGGTCGGTGCCGACGGCCGTGGACCATCCATCTGGGACACCTTCGCCCACTCCCCCGGACGGATCGCCGACGGCAGCACCGGCGACGTGGCCTGCGACCACTACCACCGGTACCGCGAGGACGTCGGGCTGCTGGCCGGGCTCGGGGTGTCCGCGTACCGGTTCTCGATCGCCTGGCCCCGGGTGCAGCCCACCGGGGCCGGCGCGGCCACGCCCGCCGGGCTGGACTTCTACGAACGGCTGGTGGACGAACTGCTCGGCCACGGGGTCGATCCGGTCGCCACCCTCTTCCACTGGGACCTGCCGCAGGCCCTGGAGGACGCCGGCGGCTGGCTCAACCGGGACACCGCCGCCCGCTTCGCCGAGTACGCCGACCTGGTCGCCGCCCGCCTCGGCGACCGGGTGAAGCTCTGGATCACCCTCAACGAGCCGTTCATCCACATGAGCCTCGGACACGGCATGGGCGTGCACGCCCCGGGCCGGATGCTGCTCTTCGACGCCTTCCCGGTGGCCCACCACCAACTGCTCGGGCACGGCCTCGCGGTGTCGGCGCTGCGGGCGCGCAGCGGCAGCCCGGTGGCGATCGCGAACAACTACTCGCCGGTACGGGTGGCCGGCGACACCGACGCCGACCGGGCCGCCGGGGCGGCGTACGACGCGCTGCACAACCGGCTCTTCACCGACCCGCTGCTCGGTCTCGGCTACCCGGACGGGCCGGGCTTCGACGAGGGCGTGGTCCGCGCCGGGGACCTCGACGTGATCGCCGCCCCGCTCGACGTGCTCGGGGTGAACTACTACAACCCGACCGGGATCCGGGCGGCCGAGCCGGACTCGCCCCTGCCGTTCGAGATCGTCCCGCTGGAGGGGTACCCGCGGACCGCCTTCGACTGGCCGGTGGCCCCCGACGGGCTGCGCGACCTGCTCGTCGACCTGCGGGACCGGTACGGGGCCGCGCTGCCGCCGATGCAGGTCACCGAGAGCGGCTGCGCGTACGACGACGTGCCGGACGCCGACGGCCGGGTCGACGACCCCGACCGGATCGCGTACCTGGACGGGCACCTGCACGCCGTGCGGGCCGCCATCGACGAGGGCGTCGACGTGACCGGGTACTTCGTCTGGTCGCTGCTGGACAACTGGGAGTGGGCCGAGGGCTTCACCAAGCGGTTCGGCCTGGTGCACGTCGACTACGCCACCCAGCGGCGTACCCCGAAGTCCTCGTATGCCTGGTTGCGCGACCGGGTGATCAAGCCGTGACCACGGTGAACCCGACGCCGACCTCGCTGCCGGCGGCGCTCGCCGAACCCACCGTGCCGGTCCGGCGGAGCTGGATCGCGCTGATCTTCGCGGCCAACCTGGGCGTCTGGATGGCCTTCTTCACCCCCATCCAGGTGCTGCTGCCGCAGCAGGTCGAGCGGATCGCGCCGGGCGACAAGGAGGCCATGCTGGCGGTCGTCACCGGGCTGGGCGCGCTCGCGGCGGTGCTGGCCAACCCGCTCGCCGGGGCGCTGTCCGACCGCACGGTGATCCGGGTGGCCGGCCGGCACCTCGGCCGGCGGCACGTCTGGACCGCCTCCGGCGCCGTGCTCGGCGCGCTCGCGCTGGTGCTGCTGGCCCGCCAGGACACCATCGCCGGGGTGGCGCTCGGCTGGGTCGCCGCGCAGGTCTGCTTCAACGCGATGCTGGCCAGCCTGACCGCCGCCATCCCGGACCGGGTGCCGGTCGCCCAGCGCGGGGGCGTCTCCGGCTGGGTGGGCATCCCGCAGGCGCTCGGCCTGGTGGTCGGGGCGGTGCTGGTCACCGCGCTGATCACCGGCAACGCCGCCGGGTACGCCGCCATCGCGGTGGCGATGCTGCTGCTGTCGCTGCCGTTCGCGCTGCTCACCGCCGACGACCCGCTGCCCCGGGAGCACCGGTCGGCGCTGCGGCTGCGCGGGCTGCTCGCCTCGATGTGGATCAGCCCGCGCCGGCACCCCGACTTCGCCTGGGCCTGGTTCACCCGGTTCCTGGTCCAGACCGGCAACGCGCTGGGCACCCTCTACCTGCTCTACTTCCTCACCGACGGGGTGCGGGTGGCCGACCCCGAGGGCGGCCTGCTGGTGCTGATCCTGCTCTACACCCTCGGCATGATGCTCACCGCCGTGGTCGCCGGCCGGCTGTCGGACCGCTCCGGCCGGCGCAAGGTCTTCGTGATCACCTCCGGTGTGATCATGGCGGTGGCGGCGCTGCTGCTCGCCGTGGCGCCGGTCTGGCCGATGGCGGTGGCCGCCGCGCTGCTGCTCGGCGCCGGCTACGGCGTCTACCTGGCGGTGGACGCGGCGCTGATCACCCAGGTGCTGCCGGCGGCCACGACCGGGCCAAGGACCTCGGCGTGATCAACATCGCGAACTCGGCGCCGCAGGTGCTCGGGCCGGCCCTCTCCGCCCCGATCGTGGTGCACCTGGGCGGATACCCCACGCTGTACGCGGTCACCGCGGTGGTCACTCTGCTCGGCAGCGCACTGGTGCTCAAGATCCGTTCGGTGCCCTGACCCGGCCCCCTGGCGGAAAGCGGTCGCGGCCGGCCGTAGGCTGGGGGACGTGACGGTACGTGTACGCTTCGCCCCTTCCCCGACCGGTATGTTCCACGTCGGCGGCGCCCGCTCGGCCCTGCAGAACTGGATCTACGCCAAGCAGCAGGGCGGGGTGTTCGTGCTCCGCATCGAGGACACCGACGCGGCCCGTAACAAGCCCGAGTGGACCGAGGGCATCCTGTCTGCGCTGGACTGGATCGGCATCGAGCGGGGCAGCTACGAGGGCCCCTACTTCCAGTCGTCGTACGCCGGCGAGCACCGCGCCGCCGCCCAGCGGCTCTTCGACGCCGGCCGGGCGTACTACTGCGACTGCACCCGCGAGGACGTGCAGGCCCGCACCGGCTCCCAGTACCAGGGCTACGACGGCTTCCACCGCGACAAGGGGCTCGGCCCGGGCGAGGGGCGGGCGCTGCGCTTCCGGACGCCCGACGAGGGCGAGACCGTGGTGGTCGACCTGATCCGCGGCGAGCCGACCTTCGAGAACAAGAACATCGAGGACTTCGTCATCGCCCGGGCCGACGGCTCCGCGGTCTTCCTGCTGGCCAACGTGGTCGACGACATGACCATGGGGATCACCCACGTGATCCGGGCCGAGGAGCACCTGCCCAACACGCCGAAGCAGCAGCTGCTCTGGGACGCCCTCGGGGTCAAGCCGCCCATCTGGGCGCACGTGCCCGTGGTGGTCAACGAGAAGCGGCAGAAGCTGTCCAAGCGGCGCGACAAGGTCGCCCTGGAGGCGTACCGGGACGAGGGCTACCTCGCCGGCGCGATGCGCAACTACCTGATGCTGCTCGGCTGGGCGCCGTCGGGCGACCGGGAGATCGTGCCGTGGTCGGTGATCGAGGACGAGTTCCGGCTGGAGGAGGTGAACCCCTCCCCCGCGTTCTTCGACGAGAAGAAGCTGCGCGCCTTCAACGGCGACTACATCCGGGCGCTGCCGGTGGAGGAGTTCATCGCCGCCTGCCAGCCGTGGCTGACTGGCACCGGCACCATCGCCCCGCCGCCGTGGCAGCCGGAGGAGTTCGACCCGGCCGCGTTCGCCGCGGTGGCGCCGCTGGCCCAGACCCGGATCGCGGTGCTCAGCGAGATCGTGCCGAACGTCGACTTCCTCTTCCTGGCCGACCCGCTGATCGACGAGGCGGCCTGGGCGAAGGCGATGAAGGAGGGCGCGGCCGACCTGCTGGACGCCGCGATCGCCGCCTTCGACGCGCTGGAGCCCTGGGACGCGGAGTCGCTAAAGTCCACCCTGGAGGCGGTCGGCGTGGAGCGCGGCCTGAAGCTGGGCAAGGCGCAGGCGCCGGTCCGGGTCGCGGTCACCGGCCGCACCGTGGGGCTGCCGCTCTTCGAGTCCCTGGAGGTGCTCGGTCGCGAGCGCGCCCTGACCCGGCTGCGCGCCGCCCGGGTCCGCCTGGTCTGACGTCCCGTCGCGCAGGGCCCGCCGGTCATCCGGCGGCCCTGCGTCGTACGCGCGGCGGCGGTCAGCGGCGCGTCGTGCGGCGGCGGAGCAGGAGGCCGCCGCCGAGCAGGAGGAGCACCACGACGGCGGCGAGCAGCCAGAACCAACCGGATGATGGAGCGCGATGTCGGCAAGGAGAACCTGAAGTGTCGCTACGAGTCCTTCTGCCGCCAGGACGTGATCCGGTCGTTGCGGTAGGTGAAGA
>NZ_JAEVHJ010000252.1:0-10062 GCF_016802855.1 Micromonospora sp. ATA51
GGCCGGCCTGCACGGCGCCCGGCCGGCGCCGCCACGCCCTGGGCCGGGATCGGTCCGCTCCTCGGGTTCGGTGCGGTGCTGGTGGCCGGCGGAACCGTGCTGATCACGCGGCGTCGCCGGCACGCCGTGCGGACCAGCTCGGCCATGACCGGCCAGGGCGGGTAGCTCCGCTCCGGCCGAGCCGTACGTGCCGGGTCTGCGAGTTGGCCCGTCGCCGCCGAGGTGGGTCCGGTAGACAGGCAGCGTGAGTAGCGTGAGCAGCGGGAGACGAGCGTGCGGCGCGGCCCGGCGTACTGCTCGGCACCTGGCGGTCGTGCTCGTCGCCGTGGCAGCCGTCGACGCGGGCTGCCAGCAACCCGGGCCGCCCCCGCCGCCCCCGCCGAGCCCGCCGAGCCCGTCGCCCTCGGCCACCGCCACCGGGCCGCAGGCCCCGGCGGACTTCGTGGCGCTCTCCGACGTCGACCCGAGCATCCACAGCGACATCCGGTACGCCACCGCGCACAACTTCGTCGGTCGTCCGATCGCCGGCTACCCCGAGGCGCTCTGCCTGCTCACCCGTGCGGCGGCGGAGGCCCTGCGCCGGGTGCAGGCCGCCGCGCTCGCCCAGCGGCGCAGCCTGAAGGTGTACGACTGCTACCGCCCCCAGCGGGCCGCCGACGACTTCGTGGCCTGGGCGAAGGTGCCGGGGGAGCAGCAGATGAAGGCCGAGTTCTATCCCGACGAGGCCAAGTCGAAGCTCTTCGCCGACGGGTACATCGGCGCGCCGACCGCGCACAGCCGGGGCAGCACCCTCGACCTCACCCTGGTCCCCGTCCCGCCGCCCACCCAGCCCGGGTACGTGCCGGGACAGCCGCTGGTCGCCTGCACCGCGCCGCCGGGGCGGCGGTTCCCCGACAACTCGGTCGACATGGGCACCGGGTTCGACTGCTTCGACCCGCGCGCGCACACCGCCGACCCGCGGATCACCGGGGACGCCCGGGCGAACCGGGAGCTGCTGCGGCGGCTGATGACCGCCCAGGGATTCGAGAACTATCCGCGGGAGTGGTGGCACTACCGCCTCACCGCCGAGCCGTACCCGACGACGTACTTCGACTTCCCGGTGGCCCGGCCGGGACGGCGCCCGGTCAGAGGATGCCGCGGGCGACGAACGCCGCCCGGGTCGCCGACGCGGCGGTCGACCCGTAGAGCCGCTGCGCGGCGGCGACCGTGGCCAGCGCCGCGTCCCGGAACGAGGTGTCCGCGGCGAAGTCGAACTGCGCCTCCACGATCAGCGTGGTGGCCGCGCGGTCGCCCAGCGCGGTGCGGATGTCCCACAGCGCGCGGGACCAGATCTCGCCGTCGGCGTGCACCTCGCCCCGCATGTCCTGCGGGTAGACCTTGGTGCCGTCGAGTCGGCGCAGGCAGTGCGGGGCGGTACGGGTGTAGGAGACCGAGTCCCAGTCGGCCACGCAGGCCTCCGGGGTCCTCGTCGGCGTGCCGGTCGCCCAGCTGGTCACCACGACCGCCAGGTAGTCGCCGAACGCCTCGCCGATGGAGCCGGACTCGAGGTTCGTACCGAAGCCGGGCACCTGCCCGTCCTGCACCGAGTGGCCGTACTCGTGGACGATCACCTCGGCGTCCTCGGCGTCGTCCACGCCGCCCTTGCCCAGGGTGATGTTGGCCTTGTCCTCGCGGAAGAACGAGTTGTCGCCGCCGTACTGGTCGATGCGCAGCTCGATCTGCCGCTGGTTGACCGGCCGCAGCGTGCTGCCGAAGCCGAGCGACTGCAGGTACGCCTGGGCGGTGTTCACCCAGTGGTAGCCCATGACCTGCTCGAACTGGTCGGCGTCGCGGTGCCACCCCGGATACCCGCCGTCGACGGCCCGGGCCGGCGTGCCGGTCTTGCTCTTCACCGCGACGTACTTCCCGGTGAGGGTGCCGGAACCGTCCAGGTTGGTCAGCAGCACCGACCGGTACGCGCCGGCCAGCGCCGGGTAGTCGGCGTCCTTCGCGTCGGTCAGGCCCTGGTCGCCGAGCTGCTGCACCGGGTTCGGGGCGAAGACCGTGGCGGTGGCGCTGTGCCCGTACGGGTCGCCGGCGGCCTGGACGGTCGTGCCGCCGGCGACCAGCGCCGCGGTGACCACCGAGGCGACCAGCGCGGAACGTCTGATGTGGGGGTGCATCAACATGATCCCTTCAGCGGTGGATCGATCCGCTGAGACTAGGCTCCCCGGCGAACCCTGCCAAGCCTCGACGGGCCGGCCAGCAGCCCTCCCGTCGTCCCAGGAAGGACCCCTCGTGGAGACCGAACGGATCGGCCCGCCCCTGCTGGCGGGGGAGCGCGAGACGCTGCGCGTCTTCCTCGACTTCCACCGGGCCACGCTGGCCCTCAAGTGCGCGGGCCTCAGCGACGAGGAGCTGCGCCGGCAGTCCTCCCCGCCCTCGACGCTGTCGCTGCTCGGGCTGGTCCGGCACATGGCAGAGGTGGAGCGTGCCTGGTTCCGCCGCGTGATCAACGCCGAGGACGTCCCGCTGGTCTGGTCGGAGAGCGGCGACTACCAGGAGGCGTACGACGCGACCGGGGCCAGCCGGTCCGAGGCGTTCGAGGCCTGGCAGCGGGAGGTCGAGCACGCCCGCCGCATCGAGCGGGAGGCGGAGTCGCTGGACGTGACCGGCCACCAGGTCCGCTGGGGTGAGGACGTGTCGCTGCGGCTGGTGATGCTGCACATGATGCACGAGTACGCCCGGCACAACGGGCACGCCGACTTCCTCCGCGAGGCGATCGACGGCACCGTCGGCGTCTAGCCCTCCGGCGCCGGACGTTCAGCGGCCGGCGGCCGGTCGCGCCGCAGTGGCAGCCAGGCCAGCACGTCCTGGATCTTCGCGTCCCAGTACGCCCAGTCGTGCGCGCCGGGGGAGAAGTCCACGGTGAGCGGCACCCCGCGCCGCCGGGCCGTCTCGACGAAGCGGGTGTTGTCCTCGTACAGGAAGTCCTCGGTGCCGCAGGCGACGTAGAGCGCGGGCAGGTCGTCGCCGGCGCGCTCCAGCAGCGCGACCGTGTCGTCGTCGGTGCCGGGCACCTGCCGGTCGTCCCAGACGGTGTGCCAGACCGCCGGGTCCACCGGCCTGGTCGGGTGCTCCCGCCGCTCGGCCACGTCGAGCGCGCCGGAGAGGCTGGCCGCCGCCGCGAACCGCCCCGGCTCGCGCAGCGCCCACTTCACCGCCCCGTAGCCGCCCATCGACAGCCCGGCGACGAAGGTGTCCTCCCGCCGGTCGGAGAGCCGGAAGAACGATCGGCACACCTCGGGCAGTTCGGCGCTGAGGAAGGTCCAGTACCGGTTGCCGTGCTTCTCGTCGGTGTAGAAGCTGCGGTCGGCGTTCGGCATCACCACGGCCAGCCCGAGCGGCGCGACGTACCGCTCGATCGAGGTGCGGCGGGTCCAGATCGTGTCGTCGTCGGTCAGGCCGTGCAGCAGGTAGAGCACGGGCGGGTCGCCCGCGGCGGGGTTGCCGGCCATGCCGATCCCGGACGAGGTCCGCTCCGGCAGGAGCACCGTCATCGAGGTGCCCATGCCCAGCGCTTCGGAGAAGAAGTCACACCGTACGAGGGCCATGCCCGCCGATGCTAGGCGAGCCGGCCCGGGGCCGCTCCCGCCGGCCGGTCAGAGCGCGTACCGGAGCTGCCGCAGATCGACCGCGACGGCGCTCGTGGCGTCCGTGGCCGCGACCAGGGCCGGCGTCCAGGTGTCAACGGCGTTCCGCCCCATTCGCGGATGAATCGACCGTTCCTATTGCCCTGGCCGTCCAGGAGGGACAGGATGGCCACACGCGCGCCGGAAACCTCCGTGAAACCTGCGCGCTGCTGGTCTCTGTCACGAGGAAGTGGGAGTCAGTCATGAGCGACGTGTCGACGGCGCTGGGTGTGCGCCTCTACCCCGACCTGGTCGAACGGGGCGGGCTGGCGTCCGGGCTCGGCGCGACGGCCGCTCAGCACCAGCTCGACGTCGGCCGCGTGTCCGCCCCCGAGCAGGGTCGCAGCCGCTTCACCTGCGCCGAGCTGACCTCCGAACGGGGCACCGTCTGCGTCGGACTGGGCTCCCAGGCCCGATACTTCATGATCGACATCAGGGTGGCGGGGGAGGTCCAGGCCCGGGGCGACTGCACCGACCTGGTCCAGGTCGTCCAGGTGGCCGCCGCCTGGCGGGCCGGCGCGACCCTCGCCGACCTCACCACGCGCTTCCCCTTCATGGAGCGGGTCACGGTCCGCCCCACGGTCGGCCAGGCCCAGTAGCGGCCGCAGCGGGCCGGCCTCGCGGGCGAGCCTGCGTGGGCGGCCCGCGAAAAGAGTCGGACCCCGGTCGTAGCGTGCGGTCAAGCGCGCCGACGACGAGAGGGACCGATCATGCTGCGAGGACTCGCCACCGTCAGCTTCTGGGCCGACGACCTGCCGGCCGCCCGCGCCTGGTACGCCGACCTGCTCGCCCTCGAGCCCTACTTCGAACGGTCCGGCCCGGACGGGAGCCCCGCCTACTACGAGTTCCGCCTGGGTGACCACCAGGACGAGCTGGGCCTGATCGACCGGCGCTTCGCGCCGCCCGGCGCGGCCGACCGGCCCGGCGGGGCGATCGTCTACTGGCACGTCGACGACGTGACCGCCGCCTTCGACCGCCTGCTGGCCGCCGGGGCCGCGGTGCACGACCCGCCGCGCGAACGGGGCCACGGCTTCGTCACCGCCTCGGTCGTCGACCCGTTCGGCAACGTGCTCGGCGTGATGACCAACCCGCACCACGTCCAGACGCACGGGCTGGCGAAATAACGACAATCAGCGGGCCCCTCCGCCGGCGCATCCCAGCGCCGAATCCCCCGCCGCAACGGCCCCCGCACCGCGCCAACCGCCCACCCGGACGGGTTAATCGGTTGCCGGCCCCGGGGCCGGCTGCTGCAATCCGACCAGGAAAGACCGAGCAGAGGAGCCAGGCAATGCGCGCAGCGTCCATGTCCCACCAGAAGGGAATCACCACCTACCCAGAGGACATGACGCTGCGTGAAGACGTTGAACTTGGGAATCCTGGCACATGTCGACGCCGGTAAGACGAGCCTGACGGAGCGGCTGCTGCACAGCGCCGGCGTCATCGACGAGCTCGGCAGCGTCGACGACGGCAGCACCCGCACCGACACGATGGAGCTGGAACGGCAGCGCGGCATCACCATCCGTTCCGCCGTGGTCTCCTTCGTCGTCGACGGGGTCACCGTCAACCTCATCGACACCCCCGGCCACCCGGACTTCATCGCCGAGGTCGAGCGGGTGCTCGGCGTGCTCGACGGCGCGGTGTTGGTCGTCTCCGCGGTCGAGGGCGTCCAGGCCCAGACCCGGGTGCTGATGCGGACGCTGCAACGGCTGCGCATCCCCACCCTGATCTTCGTCAACAAGGTCGACCGGCCGCGCCGACCCGGAGCGGGTGCTGCGCCAGATCGCCGAGAAGCTGACGCCGGACGTGGTCGCGACCGTACGGGTCGAGGACCGCGGCACCCCGGCCGCCCGCACCATCCCGCGCGGGCCCGACGAGCCCGCGTTCACCGACCGGCTCGTCGACCTGCTCTCCGCGCACGACGACGCGCTGCTCGCCGCGTACGTCGAGGACGAGCGCGCGGTGACCGGGCACCGGCTGCGCCGGGCGCTCGCCGTGCAGACCCGCCGGGCGCGGGTACACCCGGTCTTCGCCGGCTCGGCGATCACCGGGGCCGGCGTCGAGCCGCTCATCGCCGCCTCGTCGAGCTGCTGCCGGCGGCGGAGGGCGACGAGGCCGCCCCGCTGTGCGGCACGGTCTTCAAGGTCGAGCGCGGACCGGCCGGCGAGAAGATCGCGTACGCCCGGATCTTCACCGGCGCCCTGCGGGTCCGCGACCGGGTCCCGTTCCGGCGGGACGCGGCGGCCAAGGTCACCGCGATCAGTGTCTTCGAGGCCGGTACCGCCCTGCCGGCCCCCGCGGTGGGCGCCGGCCGGATCGCCCGGGTGTGGGGTCTGGCCGACGTCCGGGTCGGCGACTTCCTCGGTACGCCGCCCGCCCGGCCGGCCGGCCGCCACCACTTCTCCCCGCCGACCCTGGAGACCGTGGTGGTGCCGTGCCGCGCCGCCGAGCGGGCGGCCCTGCACTCGGCCCTCGCCCAGCTCGCCGAGCAGGACCCGCTGATCAACCTGCGGCAGGACGACATCCGGCAGGAGATCGCCGTGTCGCTCTACGGCGAGGTGCAGAAGGAGGTCATCCAGGCCACCCTCGCCGACGAGTACGGCGTGCGGGTCGACTTCCGGGAGACCACCACCGTCTGCGTGGAACGCCCGGTCGGGGTCGGCGCCGCCGTGGAGTGGATCGGCAGGGAGCCGAACCCGTTCCTCGCCACCGTGGGGCTGCGGATCGAACCGGGCCCCCTCGACAGCGGGGTGGAGTTCCGCCTCGGCATCGAACTCGGCTCGATGCCGCTGGCCTTCCTCAAGGCCATCGAGGAGACGGTCCGGGAGACCCTGCGTCAGGGCCTGCGCGGCTGGGCGGTGATCGACTGCGTGGTCACCCTGACCCACGGCGGGTACTGGGCCCGGCAGAGCCACTCGCACGGGGTGTTCGACAAGAGCATGTCCAGCACCGCCGGGGACTTCCGCAACCTGACCCCGCTGGTCCTGATGGACGCCCTCACCCGGGCCGGCACCCGGGTGCACGAGCCGATGCACCGGTTCCGCCTGGACGTGCCGGCGGATCTGTTCGGCGCGGTGCTGCCGGTGCTCGCCGGGCTCGGTGCGGTGCCCCGCGGCTCCACGCTGCGCGGCTCGTCGTACCCGGTGGAGGGAGAGGTGCCGGCCGGCCGGGTGCACGCCCTGGAGCAGCGCCTGCCGTCGCTGACCCGGGGCGAGGGGATGCTGGAGTCGGAGTTCGACCACTACCGGCCGGTGCGTGGGCCGGTGCCGAGCCGGCCGCGCTGGGACCACAACCCGCTCAACCGCAAGGACTACCTGCTGGCGGTGGCGCGCCGGGTCACCGGAGCGGTCCAGGACGGGTGACCGCCGTACTGCGGCCCTGGCGGTCACCGGCCGGTGTCCTCCGGCGGGGTCCGTTCCCGGCCGGCGGCGGCGACGACCGGACCGGGCGGCGTCGGGGGCTCGGCGGTGACCAGCGGGCGCAACGCGGTACGACCCGTCGCGGTGACCAGCCGGGTGGTGAACGGGCGGGCGAGCAGCACGACGAGGACCGCGACCACGGCGCCGAGGAGCAGGCCGACGAGGACATCGTGCGGGTAGTGCGCGGCGATGTAGATCCGGGAGAAGCCCATCGCCAGCGCGGCGACCGCGGTGACCAGGCCGAGTCGTCGGGACACGAACCACAGCGCGGCGGCCGCGGCGCCCGCCATCACCGAGTGGTCGGAGGGGAACGAGAAATCGGTGCTGCGGGTGGCGAGCACGAGGATGTCCGGGTGGCTGGTGTAGGGGCGGGCCTCGTGGAACGCCGACACGAACGGCTGGTTCACGGCCACCGCCAGCAGGGTCGCCACCGGGGCGAGGACGGCCGCCGCCACCCGGTCCGCCTCGCTCGTGCGCCGGGCGTACCACCAGCCGGCCAGCATGATGGCGGCGAAGAGCACCACGCCGAATGCCGCGTAGCCAGTCACCGCGGCATGCAGCCAGGGGGTGGCCACCGCGAACCGGTTGACCTCGTCGAACAGCCCGACGTCCATCCCGCTCCCCGTCGTCGAGTGACACCTACAATGTTTGTAGGTCAGAGCTTACTACTACAAGATTTGTAGTTGATGGGGGACGGGTGGAGAGCAGACGCCGCCGGCACGGCGACCTGGAACACGAGATCCTGGCGGCGCTCGCCGCCGCGGACGCGCCGCTCACCCCGGCGACGGTCCGGGAGCGCCTCGACGCCGGGCTGGCCTACAACACCGTCACCACGGTGCTGGCCCGCCTGCACGGCAAGGGGCGCGTCACCCGCCACCCGGCCGGGCGCGCCTACGCCTACCAGGCGGTACGCGACCGTGCCCAGGTGACCGCCCACCAGATGCGTCGGCTGCTCGACGACGACGACACCGACCGCTCGGCCGTCCTGACCCGCTTCGTCGGCTCGCTCACGCCGGAGGACGAGGCGCTGCTGGTCACCCTGCTCCAACGGACCGAGCCGGACTCATGATCGTCGCCCTGGGGGTGGTGCTGGCGTCCGCCGTCGCCTACGCCTGCTGCGGCCCATGGCTGAGCCGTACCCTCCGACCCGCCCTCGCCGTGCGGCTCCTCGCGCCGACAGGCCTCCTCGTCACCTCGGCGCTCTGGTTCGCCGCCGCGGTCGTCGCCGCCACCTGGATCGGCCAGGACGCCGAGATCGCCGCGGCCGGCGCCTGGTCGGTCCAGGCGCTGCGGTCGCAGGCTCCCGTGCCCTGGCCGGTCTCGGCCGCCGCCCTGCTCGCCCTCGCCGCCGCGGCCGCCCGCACCGCCGTCTTCCTCATCCGCCGGACCCGGGCGATGCGCGCCGCGCACCGCGACTGCGGCCGACTCGGCGAACCCGGCTCCCTCGTGGTGCTCGACACCGACACTCCCGACGCCTTCACCACCCCCGAGGCCACCGGCCGCATCGTGGTCACCCGCGGCATGCTGCGCGCCCTCGCCCCCGACGAACGCGCCGCACTGCTCGCCCACGAGGGATCTCACCTGTCCCACCGGCACGCCTGGTGGATCACCGCGGTCGACCTGGCCGCCACGGCCAACCCGTCACTCGCCCCCACCGCCCGGACGCTGCGCAACGCCGTCGAACGGTGGGCCGACGAGGACGCCGCCGCCCGACTCGGGGACCGCCGGCTGGTCGCCCGCGCCCTGGCCCGGGCCGCCCTGGCCCGACGGCGCCACCCCGGCGACCTCCTGACCGCCGCGACCGGGGGCGACGTCCCGAATCGGGTACGGGCCCTGCTCGACCCGCCCACCCCGCGACGTGGCCCGGCCGTCGCCGTGCTCGCCCTGGTCCTCGCCGCGCTGACCCTGGGCGCCGCGACCGTCCAGCACCAGGGCGAACGCGTCTTCGAACGCGCGGAGCTCGCTCACTCGCAGCGCGGGTAGCGGGCCCGCACCGCGTCGACGCAGCTGTCCCGGGAGGTCGGTCCCCCGAAGCGGAGCCGGTCGTACCCGGTGAACGCCGGCTCCAGCGCGTCCAGCTCGTCGACCAGCGCGTGCAGCCGCGCCGACCGACCGCCGACCCGGCGTCCGGCTCGTCCGGTTCGACATGCATGGTCACCTGCCGGCGGACCTGTGTGAGTTGGAGGGTCCGCCGGCCGTGGCGCGGCAGGTGAGCCTGGCTGCGGCCGATCGGCAACAGGTCGTCGTCGACCGGGTCGACGGCCGTATGGTGCGGGTGTGGGCGCAGCTCCCGATGTGCCCGGCGCCGGCCGCATACCGCGACTGGGTGTGGCATGCCTTCGACGTGGTGCTGCCGGCGACCGTGCCCGCCGGGGTGAAAGTGTGCACGCCGACGCTGCGGCCCGGCGACGGCAAAGTTCGCGTTGACCTGCCCTGCCAGACCCCGCACACCCCGCCGCCGGTGGACGGCCACACGCGTGCCCTGGGTGTCGACTGGGGGGTGAACACCCTGCTGACCGCCACCGTGGCCGACCTCGACCGGGACGGCTCCGTTGTCGTGCAGGGCGCCCGTTGCGGTTCGACGCGACCGGTGTGTCGGCGAAACTGGTGCGGCTACGCCGCCACCGCGAACACCTCAAAACCAAAGCCGACCATCTGACGCGGCTGCGTGACGGCCGGCCCACCCACAACCCTGCCGCAGCGGCATTGAATGCGAAGCTTGCCCTCCTAGAGGCTGAGCATTCGGCGGTGTGCGCCCGAATCCGGCATCTCAACAACGCTCTTGCCTGGTCGGCGGCGCGGTGGCTCGTCGACCACGCCACCGCGGTCGGCGCCACCGCCATCTACATCGAGGACCTCGCCACACTCGAGGCGCATGGCCGGTCACGCAGCCTCAACCGGCGACTGTCTGGTGCGGTGCGCGGCACCGTGTTCACCGCCATCGCCCACCTTGCCGCGAAAGCAGGCATCGCCGT
>NZ_JAEVHJ010000253.1:0-9986 GCF_016802855.1 Micromonospora sp. ATA51
TGGATGAACTCGTCCTCAGGCGGGCTGACGAGAGCTTCCGAGGGCTCATGAGCCAGCAGATCGCGCACCTGATCGAGTGCGTCGAACGCTCGAAAGTCAGCGTGCACATCGTCCCTGCCGAGGTCAGCCTGCACGTCGGACTCGCGGGACCGTTCAGTCTTGCGCGGGGCTCGGATGGCGGATGGGTTGGCTACCTGGAGAACCAGCTCGGCGGCGCGGTGATCGACAAGGAGGACGATCTGGCAGTCCTTCTGTCCAGGTGGGAGAGTGTCCGAAGCGAGGCACTACCTCGCGGACGGTCGGTCGACCTGATGAAGGAAGTGATGACGTCATGGAGCTGATCGGCGCGATCTGGCGCAAGTCCACCCGCAGCGCTCAGAGCGAGTGCGTCGAGGTGGCCGACAACCTGCCTGGCGTCGTCGGCGTCCGCGACAGCAAGGACCCGACCGGCCCGGCCCTCACCTTCGCCCCCCATACCTGGCGCACCTTCATCGAGAACGCCAAGCGCCGCTGAGCCTCGGGGCGAGCGTGGTGATGTCCGCGGTGCGGCCTCGCCGGGTCAGACGATCCCGCCGTTGACCCGGATGACCTGGCCGTTGATCCAGCGGGCGGGTCCGGCCAGGAACGCCACCACGGTGGCGACATCGTCCGTGGTGCCCAGGCGCTCCAGCGGCGGCTGCGCGGCCATCCGGGCGATGGTCTCCTCGTCCTTGCCCTCGAGGAACAGGTCGGTGGCGGTGGGCCCGGGGGCGACAGCGTTGACGGTGATGTCCCGGCCGCGCAACTCCCGGGCCAGGACCCTGGTGAGCCCCTCGACGGCGCCCTTGCTGGCGATGTAGGCCGCGTAGGTGGGCAGGGCCAGTCCGAGCACGGAGGTGGAGAGGTTGATGATCGCCCCACCGGCGCGCAGCCGGCGGGCGGCCTGCTGGTCGACGACGAACGTGCCGCGCACGTTGACGCGCTGCATCCGGTCGAACGCGTCGAGGTCGAAGTCGGCCAAGGGGGCGAGGATCATGATGCCGGCGCTGTTCACCACCACGTCGACGCCACCGAACGTCTGCTCGGCGATTTCGAACATGGCGGCGACGGCGGTCTCGTCGGCGACGTCGGCCCGTACCGCGACCGCCCTGCCACCGGCGGTGGTGATGTCGGAGACGACCCGGTCGGCCTCGGCGGCGCTGCCGGCGTAGCCGACCACGACCGCGAACCCGTCGGCGGCGAGGCGTCGGGCGCTCTCGGCACCGATGCCTCGGGAACCGCCGGTGACGATCGCGACCCGGTCGGTGTGGGTGGTTGGCGTGGTCATGGGATCCTCCTGCCATCGCTGTCGTGTACGCTGTGTCCATATAATCAAGACGAAGACACGGTGTCCATATAAGGAGACGGCTGGTGTCCGAAGCCACACCAGGTGCCGCGGCAACGCCCCGACGCGGCCGGGGCCGCCGCCCCGCCGACCAGGTCCGCGCCGAGATCCTCACCGCCGCCGGAAACCTGCTGCTGGCGCAGGGCATGGCGGGCTTCACCATCGAGAAGGTGGCCGCCGAGGCCGGTGCCAGCCGCATGACGATCTACAAATGGTGGCCCTCCAGAGGCGCCCTCGCCCTCGACGGCTACTTCACCGTCGTCGGCCCGGCCCTCGCCTTCCCCGACACCGGCGACATAATCGTCGACCTGACCGACCAGCTCACCGCATTCGTCCGCCTCATGCGGGACACCCCCGCCGGGCGCGTGATCAGCCAACTCATCGCGCAGGCCCAGACCGACCCGGACCTGGCCACCGCGTACCGCGAGCGCTACTCCGGGCCCCGCCGCGCCCTCGCCGTCGAGGCCCTCACCAGAGCCGTGGCCCGCGGACAGCTACGTGCCGACATCGACCCTGAGTCCGTCGTCGACCAACTCTGGGGCGCCTGCTACCACCGCCTCCTCCTGCCCGACCAGCCCTTGACCGAGGACTTCGCCCGCACCCTGATCGACAACCTCATCCGCGGACTGCGCTGACCACCGGTGCACGGCCACGCACCCGACGAATTGGATCGCCCCTCCCATCGCGCCCGCCGTACGCTGCGGCAATGCTGCTGCGCATGTCGACCCTGCTGCTCCGGACCCTGCGCGAGGACCCGGCGGACGCAGAGGTGCCGAGCCACCGACTGCTGATCCGCGCCGGCTACGTCCGCCGGGCCGCGCCGGGCGGCTACACCTGGCTGCCGCTGGGCAAGCTGGTGCTGGACCGGATCACCGAGATCGTCCGCTCGGAGATGACCGCGATCGGTGACCAGGAGGTGCACTTCCCGGCACTGCTGCCGGCGGAGCCGTACCGGACCAGCGGGCGGTGGGCGGAGTACTGATCACCGTGGAAGGGGTGGCGGCTGCTCACCGAGGCGGACGTGGTGGTCGCCGACCGTCTCGTGCCCGGGCTGCTCCTCGACGAGCTGCGCCCCGACGTCGAGCTGGTGGACGCCTCCAAGATCCCCTACGGCCGTCCCGGGCCCAGGAGGAGATCAACCGGATCCTGGTCGACCGGGCCCTGGCCGGAAAGGCCGTGGTCCGGCTGAAGGGCGGCGACCCGTACGTCTTCGGCCGCGGCGGCGAGGAGCTGCTGGCCTGCGCCAAGGCGGGCGTGCCGGTGACGGTGGTGCCGGGGGTGACCAGCGCGATCGCCGTGCCGGCGGTGGCCGGCGTCCCGGTCACCCACCGGGCGGTGGCGCACGAGTTCACCGTGGTCTCCGGGCACGTCGCGCCGGATTCGCCGGCCTCGCTGGTCCGCTGGGAGTCCCTCGCCGGGCTGCGCGGCACCCTGGTGATCCTGATGGGCCTCAAGAACCTGGCCGCCATCAGCGCGACGCTTGTCGCGCACGGCCGCCCGGCGGAGACCCCGGCCGCGGTGGTGCAGGAGGGGACCACCGGCGGTCAGCGGCTGCTGCGGTCGACGCTCGGCGCGGTGGCACAGGACGTCGTCGCCGCCGGACTGCGGCCGCCGGCCGTGGTGGTCGTCGGCGACGTGGTCGACGCCCTGACGTCCGGCTGATCCGCTACCCGCCGGCGGGTGCCCGCCGCCGCCCGCCGCCCGTCCCCGGACCGGTTGGCTCACGCCCTTTGCTCTGCTGCAGCCCACGCAACACGCAGGTGCCCTCAGTGTTGCCTCCGCTGCAGCAGAGCAAAGGCGGCGCCGCGGTCACTGTGGCCCGTCGGGGCGCGACGGACAGCACGACGCGGCGGACCGGGGTCCGCCGCCGTCGTCACCGTCCGGTCACTGCTTGAGCATGTTGTCCAGCAGCAGGGCGCAGCGGATCAGGCCGAGGTGGCTGTACGCCTGCGGGTGGTTGCCCAGGCCACGCTCGGCGAGCGGGTCGTACTGCTCGGGGAGCAGCCCGGTCGGGCCCGCGGTGTCGACCATCAGGGTGAACAGCTCTTCCGCGTCGGTGCGCCGACCGGTGCGCAGGTACGCCTCGATCAGCCACGCCGTGCAGATGTGGAAGCCGCCCTCCCGGCCGGGCAGGCCGTCGTCCCAGTGGTACCGGTAGACGACCGGCCCGCTGCGCAGGTCCGCCTCGATCTTCAGCACGGTCGACAGGAAGCGCGGGTCGTCGCCGGGGAGCAGCCCGGACAGGCCGATCCAGAGCGACGAGGCGTCCATCTCGTCGTGCCCGTACGCGACGCTGTACGCCTCGGCCTCGTCGTGCCAGCCGTACTCCAGCACGTTCGAGCCGATCCGGTCGCGCAGCTCCACCCACTCCGGCCGGTCCTCGTGACCGTGCTGCCGCACCACGTGCAGCGCCCGGTCGACGGTCATCCAGCACATCACCTTGGAGAAGATGTGGTGCCGTGGCGGGAGGCGGGCCTCCCAGATGCCGTGGTCGGGCTCGTGCCAGCGGCGGCGGACCGCCTCGACCATGTTCTCCAGCACCCGCCACTCGTCGTCGCGGACCGAGCCCCGGGCGTCGGCCACCGCGGCGATCAGGTCGGCGACCGGGCCGAAGACGTCGAGCTGGAGCTGGTGGTTGGCCAGGTTGCCGACCCGGACCGGCCGGGAGCCGGCGTACCCGGGCAGGGTGTCGATGACCGCCTCGGCACCCAGCTCGTACCCGTCGACGGTGTAGAGCGGGTGCAGCCGCTCGGGGTGCCCGCCGGTGCGCTCGATCACACCGTCGATCCAGCGCAGCAGCCCCTCGGCCTCCTCGGTCGAGCCGAGGTCGACCAGCGCCCGGGCGGTCAACGCCGCGTCCCGCAGCCAGCAGTAGCGGTAGTCCCAGTTGCGGACCCCGCCCAGTTCCTCGGGCAGCGACGTGGTCGCCGCGGCCAGGATCGAACCGGTCGCCTCGTGGCAGAGCCCGCGGAGGGTGAGCGCGCTGCGGGCGACCAGGTCCCGAGCGGTGCCGGGCAGCCGCAGCCCGGCCACCCAGTCCTTCCAGGGCTGCTCCGCGGCGGCCTGCCGCTCATGGATCGGCACCCGGTGGTGCTCCAGGCTGTGCGTGCCGAAGCGCAGCTCCAGCACCACCTGGCCCCCGGTGGCGGAGAGGTCCACCATCGCCTTCGCGCTCTCGTTCACGCCGTCGCTGGTGACCTCCCACTCCACGCCCGGGGCGTAGAGCGCGACGGGCTCGTTCGAGCCGAGCACGAGCAGGCCGTCGTCGATCGGCTGCAACTGCACCGCCACCTGCCCGAACTCGGGCCGGGGAGCGAAGTCGATCCGGGCCCGGCCGGTGCCGGTGAGCACCCGGACCAGCGTCGAGTCGCCGGTGACGATCGCCGGGCCGTCCGGGGTGGTCTCCGTCGCCGGCAGGTCCAGCCAGTCGGTCACCGTCAGCCCGGACCAGCGGGTCTCCACCGTCATGGTGCCGCTGCGGTAGCGCTGCCCGAGCGGGATGCCGCCGCGCTGCGGGGCGATGCTGAAGTGCCCGGCCGGGCTGCCGCCGACCAGGTCGGCGAAGATCGCCGCCGAGTCCGGCTTGGGGTGGCAGAGCCAGCTCACCTTGGCGTCGGGGGTGAGCAGCGCGACCGTCCGGCCGTTGGCCAGCATCGAGTGCCGCTCGATCGGAACCGCCCGCTCACCGAAGAGCCAGTGCCGCCGGGTCTCCAGCAGCAGGCCCAGCGCCCGGGCCGCCTCGATGGGCTCCGCGACCCGGTAGTCGGCGCGGGTGTCACCCGGGCCGATCTTGATGCCGACGTCCGGCCCGTGCAGGTTGCCGAAGGCGTTCTCGTCGGTGACGTCGTCGCCGATGAACAGCACCGCGCTCGCCGAGAGTTGGGTGCGGAGCTGGTCGACCGCGGTGCCCTTGTGGGTGGCCACCACCGACAGCTCGATGACGTCCTTGCCCTGGGTCACCGTCACCTCGTCCCAGGTGGCGGGGCCGCTGCGGACCGCCTCGATGGCGGCGGCGGCGATCTGCGGGTCGACCCCGCGGGTGTGCACCGCGACGCTGGCGGGCTTGCGCTCCAGCCGCACGCCGGGGTGGTCCGCGGCGACCTGGCGCAGCGCGTCGCGCAGCCGGGTGCGTACGGCGATCAGCTCGGGGGAGAGCCGCTCGACGAAGCCGATGTCGAACTCGGAGCCGTGGCTGCCGATCAGGTGCACCTCGCTGGGCAGCCGGGAGAGCGCGGCGAGGTCGCGCAGCGCGCGGCCGGAGACCACCGCGACGGTGGTCTGCGGCAGCGAGGCCAGCGCGCGGACCGCGGCCACCGACTCCGGCAGCGGTACGGCCTTGGTCGGGTCCTCGACGATCGGCGCCAGGGTGCCGTCGTAGTCGCAGGCGATCAGGAGCTGGGGGACCCGGGCGATCCGGCCGATGGCGGCGCGCAGCTCGGGATCCATCACACCGCCGTGCGGGGTGGCGGGTGCGGGGGCGTTCACGCGGCCTCCGTATCGGGCACGCCGAGTTCGGTCAGGAAGGATTTGGCCCAGTGCCCCACGTCGTGGGTGCGCAGGTGGCGTTGCATCACCCGGATCCGGCGCCGGGCCTCGGGTTTCTCGACGTGCACGGCGCGCAGCAGCGCGTCCTTGACCGCGTCGGGGTCGTGCGGGTTGCAGAGGAAGGCCTGGCGCAGCTCGGTGGCGGCGCCGGCGAATTCACTGAGCACGAGCGCGCCGCCCTGGTCGGCGCGCGATGCGACGTACTCCTTGGCCACCAGATTCATTCCGTCTCGCAGCGGGGTCACCATCATCACGTCTGCCGCGACGTACATCGCGGCCAGTTCGGAGCGACTGTACGACTGATGCAAATAGTGCACCGCCGGCACCCCGACCCGTCCGAATTCGCCATTAATCCGACCAACTTCGCGTTCCACCTTGACGCGAAGTGCCTGGTAGTGCTCCACCCGCTCCCGGCTCGGGGTGGCGACCTGCACCATAACCGCGTCCGGGACTGTCAACTTTCCGTCAGCCAGGAGTTCACGGAAGGCCTTCAGCCGGAGCTCGATGCCCTTGGTGTAGTCGAGCCGGTCGACCCCCAGGATGATCGTCTTCGGGTTGCCCAGCTCCTCGCGGATCTGCTTGGCCCGGGCCTGGATCGCCGGATCCTCGGCCAGCCGCTCCATCTCCCGGGTGTCGATGGAGATCGGGAAGGCGCCGGCCTTCACCTGCCGGCCGTCGACCTGGATCATCTGCCCTTCGTAGCGCAGGCCGAGCAGGTGACGGGCCAGCCGGACGAAGTTCTGCGCGGCCAGCCGCTGCTGGAAGCCGACCAGGTCGGCGCCGAGCAGGCCGCGCAGGATCTCGGTCCGGAACGGCATCTGCATGAACAGCTCGATCGGCGGGAACGGGATGTGCAGGAAGAAGCCGATCTTCAGGTCCGGCCGCAGCTCGCGGAGCATCGCCGGGACCAGTTGCAGCTGGTAGTCCTGCACCCAGACCGTCGCGCCCTCGGCCGCCACGTCCGCCGCGGCCTCCGCGAACCGGGCGTTGACCAGCCGGTACGCCTCGCGCCACCGGCGCTTGTAGGCGGGGGTCTCCACCGCGTCGTGGTAGAGCGGCCAGATTGTCGCGTTGGACTGGCCCTCGTAGTAGCGCTCCAACTCCTCGGCGCTCAGCGGCACCGGGTGCAGCCGGATCCCCTCCAGGTCGAACGGCTCGGGCGCGGCGCCGGTGCCGCCGGCCCAGCGACCCAGGTGCCCTGGTGTTCGGCGAGCACGGGGTGCAGCGCGGTGACCAGCCCACCCGGACTTCGTCGCCACTGCCGTCCCTCGGGTGTGCTCACCTCGTCGACCGGCAGTCGGTTCGCCACTACGACAAAGGAGCTACGGACGGTCACGATCGGCCACCTCCGGGTGCTGACGGGTCCACCGCGATGAGCGTACTGAGCGTAGCTGCGGCCTCTGATGCCCCGTGCCGGAGTTCCCTACCCGTCCCACGCGGGCTCAACCCGGTCCGTGATCTTGTCGACATCGGCTGGACCGGACGGGGCACGGCGTACTCCCCTGGCGGGGTGATGTGGGCGAACTGGGCCGTACCTGTCAGGATTGACGTCGGCGTGCGCGCGGCCGGCCCCCGGCCGGCGGCGGGCGGAGGTCGCAGCCCGCGCCCGCGCCGCCCATCAGCCGACAGCAACCGACGGAGGTAGCCCGCACCGTGGCCCAGTTCATCTACGTCCTGGAAAAGGCGCGCAAGGCGCACGGCGACAAGGTCGTGCTCGACAACGTGACGCTGAACTTCCTGCCGGGGGCCAAGATCGGTGTGGTCGGTCCGAACGGCGCCGGTAAGTCCAGCCTTCTCAAGATCATGGCAGGCTCGGACCAGCCGAGCAACGGCGAGGCCCGGCTCATGCCCGGCTACACCGTCGGCATGCTCGCCCAGGAGCCGCCGCTCAACGACACCAAGACCGTCCTCGGCAACATCGAGGAGGCGGTCGCGGAGACCAAGGCCAAGCTGGAGCGGTTCAACTCCATCGCCGAGCAGATGGCCACCGACTACTCCGACGAGCTGATGGAGGAGATGGGCAAGCTCCAGGAGGAGCTGGACCACGCCGACGCCTGGGACATCGACTCCAAGCTCGAGCTGGCCATGGACGCCCTGCGCTGCCCGCCGCCGGACGCCGACGTCACCCAGCTCTCCGGTGGTGAGCGCCGCCGGGTCGCGCTCTGCAAGCTGCTGCTGGAGGCGCCCGACCTGCTGCTGCTCGACGAGCCCACCAACCACCTGGACGCGGAGAGCGTCTCCTGGCTGGAGCAGCACCTGGCCAAGTACGCCGGCACCGTCATGGCGATCACCCACGACCGGTACTTCCTCGACAACGTGGCCAACTGGATCCTCGAGCTGGACCGCGGCCGCACCTACCCGTACGAGGGCAACTACTCCACCTACCTGGAGAAGAAGGCGGCCCGGCTGTCGGTCGAGGGCCGCCGCGACGCCAAGATGAAGAAGCGGCTCACCGAGGAGCTGGAGTGGGTCCGCTCCAACGCCAAGGCCCGCCAGACCAAGTCCAAGGCCCGGCTCGACCGGTACGAGGAGATGGCCACCGAGGCGGAGAAGACCCGCAAGCTGGACTTCGAGGAGATCCAGATCCCGCCGGGTCCGCGGCTGGGCAGCACGGTCATCGAGGCGCGCGACCTGACCAAGGCCTTCGGCGACCGGGTGCTGATCGACGACCTCAGCTTCTCGCTGCCCCGCAACGGAATCGTCGGCGTGATCGGTCCGAACGGCGTCGGCAAGACGACCCTGTTCAAGACCATCGTCGGGCTGGAGCAGCCCACCGACGGCACGGTCCGGGTCGGCGACACCGTCTCGCTGTCGTACGTCGACCAGAGCCGGGCCGGCCTGGCCGGTGACAAGACGGTCTGGGAGACGGTCTCCGACGGGCTGGACCACCTCATGGTGGGCAAGGTCGAGATGCCGTCGCGGGCGTACATCGCCGCGTTCGGGTTCAAGGGGCCGGACCAGCAGAAGCCGACCAAGGTGCTCTCCGGCGGCGAGCGCAACCGGCTCAACCTGGCGCTGACCCTGAAGATCGGCGGCAACGTCATCCTGCTCGACGAGCCGACCAACGACCTGGACGTGGAGACCCTCTCCAGCCTGGAGAACGCGCTGCTGGAGTTCCCCGGCTGCGCCGTGGTCATCTCCCACGACCGGATGTTCCTGGACCGGGTCGCCACGCACATCCTGGCCTGGGAGGGCGACGACCAGAACCCGGCCAAGTGGTTCTGGTTCGAGGGCAACTTCGACGCGTACGAGAAGAACAAGATCGACCGGCTCGGCGCCGAGGCCGCTCGTCCGCACCGGGTGACCTACCGCAAGCTCACCCGTGACTGACCGGTTCGTCTACCACTGCGCGCTGCGGTGGTCCGACCTCGACGCGTACGGCCACGTCAACAACTCGCGCTTCCTCACGCTGTACGAGGAGGCGCGGGTGGCGTTGATGTTCGCCGGCGGCCGGGCGTGGGGCGTGGGCTCGTTCGCCGACGGGGTGGTCATCCGTCGGCACGAGGTCGACTACCTGCGCCCGGTCGACTACGCGCTCGGCCGGGCCACCGCGGAGGCGGCCCCGAGCGTGCGGATCGAGCTGTGGATCTCCGAGATCCGGGCCGCCTCGTTCACCGTCGCCTACGAGCTGTACGACGGCGACGTGCTGGCCAGCCGGGCCCGCTCGGTGCTCGTCCCGTTCGACCTGGCCGCGCAGCGGCCCCGGCGGATCAGCCCGGAGGAGCGGGCCTTCCTGCTCCGCTACGCGCCCGCGGCGGGAGCCGCATGACGGGGCCGGTCGAGACCGGCGGGCACGGGCTGGAGGGCGTGGCCGACGCGGGCGCCTTCCTGGCCCGGCTGGTCCGGCTGGACCCGGCCACCATGGTCCGGCTCCGCCCGGTGCCCGGCACGGGTCGGACCGCCCTCTGGGCCCGGCTGCGTGGGGTGTGCTCGTGGTCCGCACCGTCGGCGGGGTCGCCCCCGGCGACGTCACCGTCGCGGCGGCCGAGCTGCTGGCCGAGCTGGAGGCCGGCGGCGGGGCGCTGCCGCGCCGCCGGGACGACCAGTGGCGGTGGCCGCTGCCCCCGGCGGCCAGCCG
>NZ_JAEVHJ010000254.1:0-9986 GCF_016802855.1 Micromonospora sp. ATA51
CTGGCCCGCCGAGTGCGACCTCATGGCGCGGCTGGCCGGCTTGACGCTGGAGCAGCGTGTGGCGGACTGGGACGGGGCGCCCTTCACGTCCGACAGCGAAAGCCACGTGTCGGTCTGGCGCAAGCCACTCGACGCCTCTGATGAGGCCTAGCCGGGGTCATCGGCTTGTCCACCGGCCTAGCTCCACTGCGCCCAGGTACGGCGCGATGTGCTTGCCGAGCAGCCATCGGTAGAGCGCCGCAGTCCGGGGGCGCAGGCTCGGCTGCTGGGTGATCCACCGCTCCACATGGTCCCCAGCGTGATCCGCGCCCGCTCAAGGTCAATCCACTCACCGCGCATCATCTGCGCTTCGACCATTGACACGTACACAGCAACCCGTGATGGACGCTGCCTGTGCCGTCTCACTTGCCGGACCTGCCCAGAGCAAGATCTACGGCTGGAGTACTAGCGAGGGGTCGTGATGCCGGTGTAGAGGGGTACGGCGAGAAAGAGCGCAAACGCGATCCAAGGGGAGACGTACCCGAGTAGGCCCCCACCGAGAAAGAGCGCGGTGCCGATCAGTGCCTTGGTCCGCTCCTGCCGGAGCTACTTGCCGCCGCCCGCATGGATCAACTCGGGGTGCCGGACGGCGTACTGGTAGAAGATCCACGCGCTGATTAGCATCAGGGCGCCGACGAGGGCATAGAGGGCGATTGCGGTCCGGATGTCGCCCTGATTGCCCGCCTTCAGGAATCGGGCGACCACGGCGGTCGGAAAGGGTACCAGCGCTGAGCTGAACAATATGGCGAGGTTGGCCCAGTTCAGCGGCGGGCTGGTCGCCCGGATGCGCTCGAACACGTAGCGATGTGCCAGCCAGATCGCTGCCAGGTTGAGGAACGACGTGGCGTACGCCAGGTACGCCGGCCATTCTTCGAGCAGCCCCCGCAACAGGTGACCGGGTCTGATCTGGGGCGGCTTCAGGTCGAGCACGAGCAGGGTGATGATGATGGCGCGCACCGCGTCGCTGAACGTCTCTGTTCGCTCGACACTCCTGGCTGAACGCGCCTCGTCTTCTGCCGCACCCAATCCTGATCTCCCATCCCACCACCCGCCGACTGCTGTGGCCGGATTTCGCCACCTCGCTCAACGAGTGAGGCAGGTCCTGGACGTCGAGCCGTCGGGCTCGGCGCCGACGTCCAGACCGGATGGCAGTAGATCCGGCGCGCCCCTGTCCAGCGCTGGTCGCATCACTGGTCCGCCTTCATTCGAAAGCCTGGGCCAGGTGCGGCTTGGATGTCGTTCGCCTGGACGTGGTGATCGTGCTCGCATCGAACCTGCACGGAGAGTTGGGCGCCGCACCTGTCGTGGCGGGTGATGATGGCCGGGCCCGCCGAGTCGGCGCGGTATCGGTCGCCCCACTGCATCAGTCCTAGCACTGCCGGCGCCAGATCGGTCCCCTTGGGTGTGAACACGTACCGGAGTCGGCTGCGGGAGCCTGCCTCCTGGTATGGCTCGGTGGACAGGATGCCGTGCTCGACGAGCTTGCGGAGCCGCTCAGCGAGCAGATTGCGGGGACATCCCAAGATGCGTTCGAAGTCGCTGAAGCGGGCTGCGCCGTACCAGACCTCTCGAAGGATCAGCAGGGTCCACTTCTCGCCCAGCATGTCAACACCAGCGTCCATGCACCTACGTTGGGTGACGCGGTTGGCGGCAGATCCGGATACTGAGACGGGCACCAGGTCCGTTCCCGAGTGGAGGTCCGTCGGGCAGTTCCCATCCGTCCGCGCGATGCCGCTGCTTGTCTGCCGTTCAAGCGGCTTCGACGATCCGGTGCTCCCAGGCCCAGACGGCGATCTCGGTGCGGTTGCGTAGGCCGAGTTTCGTTTGGATGGTCGAGACGTGGCTTTTGACCGTACTCAGGGAGATGAACAGCTCGGCCCCGATCTCCAGGTTTGTGCGGCCGCGTGCGATCTCCCGGACCACCTCGATTTCGCGTTCCGACAACGACGGCAGCGACTTGTCGGGTTCTGGTTTCGGCGTGGTCAGGTGGCGTAGCAGCCGTACGGTGATCGACGGGGAGACGAGCGCATCGCCGTTGTGGGCGGCGCGTACCGCCTCGACGAGCAGGGCCGGTCCGGCGTCCTTGAGGATGAAGCCGGCCGCGCCGCCGCGTAGCGCGCCGTACACGTATTCGTCGAGGTCGAACGTGGTGACCACGATGACCCGCATCGGGTTGGGTACGCGGGGCCCGGCCAGTGCCCGGGTCACCTCGATGCCGTCGAGCCGGGGCATCCGGATGTCCACCAGGCAGACGTCGGGACGCAATTGGCGGGCCTGCGCGATCGCGTCGACACCGTCTGACGCCTCGGCGATGACGCTGATGTCCGGCTGGTCTTCGAGGATGAGCTTCAGGCCGCTACGGATCATCGCCTGGTCGTCGGCGAGCAGGACGCGGATCGTCATCGTGACAGTCCATCGTGGATAGGCAGGGTGGCCAGGACCGACCAGCCGGCGTCGGGGCGGGGACCGGTGTGCAGCGTACCGCCGAGGGTTTCGACGCGTTCGCGCATGCCGATGAGGCCGTACCCGCCGCGGGGAAAGGCGCGGGCGGGGCCCGGCGGCGCGTCGTCGACCACTTCGACCGTGACGCCAGCGGGGTTCTGGTCGACGGTGACGGTGACGCCGTGGGCGTGCGGCGCGTGGCGGGCCACGTTCGTCAGCGCCTCCCGGACGATCCGGTACACGGTGCTGGTCACCTCCGGCGGCCATGCCGCGCTCTCGTCGGGTACCCGTAGGCGCACCGGCGGGCCTTGCCGGTTGAAGCGCTCGACGAGTACGCCGAGCTGTTCCGGCCCGGCCGAGGCGGGCGGCGCGTCCTCAACGTCGCGTAGCAGCCCGACCACGCGGCGCATGGCGCGCAGCGCCTCGGTGCCGGCGGCCTCGATCCCGGTCAGCGACCCTGCCACCTGCCCCGGGTTCTTACGCGCGACGACGTGGGCGGCCTGCGCCTGGATCAGCATGCCGGTGATGTGATGGGCCACCACGTCGTGCAGTTCCCGGGCCAGCTCCAGCCGCTCGTCCCGGCGTACTTTCTCCGCGGTGGCCGCCGCCCGGTCGTCCAGCAGCCGCAGCGCCAGCCCGACCGCGACCGCGCCGAGCCAGGACGCGGCGTTCATCGCCACGACCCCCGAGGCGCCCGAGGACTGCGGCCGGGCGGCGAGATAGGCGCCGCCGACCACCGCGAGCCCTCCGGCGGCGAGCGCACCAGCAGGTACGGCAGGCAGCGCGCGCACCGCCGACCCGACGAGTACGGCGAGCGCCAGCGCCATGGCCGGTCCCGGCTCGGTCGGGAGGTGGAACACCCGGGCCGCCGCGATGGCCAGTCCAGCGATCCCGAGACCGGCGACAGCCGCCCACGCCCGCTGCCGCCGCCGTACCAGCGTCAACACACAGACCACGACGGCGGCCGCACCGCCCGCGAGCCAGTACCGGGTGCCCCACGTCTGCGCGATCGCAACGGCCTCAATGCCGATCGCGGCGAGGAAGACCACGGCGAGTCCCGCCGTGGCCGCGACCCCGAACAGCCGGTCCCAGATGCTCACCCTGGTCAAGCTACGAGGCCCGCCCGGCCGCACGCAGGGCGATCCCAAGCGCCACGGCAACCAACCAGGTGACCGTGTTCACGACGGTCACCACGGTGAAGCCCGCCGCGTCCGGAAGCGCGGTCAGCCAGGTGCCCACCACCACCGTGAACCCGCCCGCCGCAACGGCCGCGGCGCGCGGTCCCGGCAGCGTCCGGATCCCCGAGCCGACGAGTACGGCAAGCGCCAGCGCGGTGACCGGTCCAGGCTCCTGCGGCAGGTCGGCGACCCGGGCCACCACGATCGCCACCGCCGCGACCGCGAGTCCCCCCGCCACCGGCCAGGTCCGCTGCGGCCCGCGCAGCAGCGCGAGCAGCCCTGCCACCACCCCGGCCACGCAGTCGAACAACCAATTGAGCCCCGCCCCAACTGTCCGCGATCAGATACGCCGTGAGCCCGAGCCCGGTGACGAAGACCAGCCCCAGTACGGCGTTCATTGCCGTTCGGTGTGTCGTGTTCATGCCGAGGACGCTAGGAAATCGCCGGCTCGCGCGAACCGGTCAAAAGTAGGGTCGTCTGCGCACCAGCCCCTGCTTTGGACCGATGCCCGGCGCGCCCGCCGTTCGCAGGATGAGCCTATGGAAACACCACTCGTACTGCACGCCGAGCGGCTGACCAAACGGTACGGCCGCCGCACGGCATTGACTGACTGTGACCTGATGATCCCGCGCGGGCATGTCGTCGGGCTTGTCGGCCCGAACGGCGCCGGTAAGTCCACACTCCTTCAGCTAGCCTGCGGCCTGCTCGCACCGACTGCGGGTACGTTGTCCGTCCTCGGGTCCAGACCGGCAGCCAACGCGGCGCACCTGGCCCGGGTCGGCTTCGTCGCCCAGGACACTCCGGTGTACGCCTCGTTCAGCATCGCCGACCACCTGAGGATGGGTGCCTGGCTGAACCCGTCCTGGGACCCGGCGCTGGCCAAGCGGCGCATCGCCGAGGTCGGCCTCGACCCGGCGCAGAAGGCGGGCCGGCTGTCCGGCGGCCAGCGCGCGCAGCTCGCGTTGGCCATCGCCGCTGCGAAACGACCCGAGCTGCTCATTTTCGACGAACCGGCCGCCGCGCTGGATCCCCTGGCGCGCAAAGGCTTCATGCGCGGTCTCGTGGAGTTCGTGGGCGAACTCGGCGCCAGCGCCGTGCTCTCCTCGCACCTGTTGAGCGATGTCGAGCAGGTCTGTGACTACCTCGTCGTACTCTGCGACTCGCGCATCCAGATCGCCGGTCCGGTACGGGATTTGCTCGCCTCGCACCACAGGATCGCTGGCGATCCGGCCAGGATGGCCGCCGCGGTCGAGGTTATCTGGGCGGAGCGTGGCCGCGCCCTGGTCCGGGGCGATGCGGCGGCACGGGACGGTGCCGCGGCGCGGGACGCCGAGCCGGTCACGCTGGAGGAACTGGTCCTCGCCTACATGTCGCGGGCCGCCGGAGCGGGTGCCGTCCCCCGCGCGAGTGCGGCGGTGGCGCGATGATCAGGATGAGCTTGCGGCAGTTCCGTATCCAGGCGCTCGTCGGAGCGTTCCTGTTGGTCCTGGCCGCCATCTACCTGGTGCGCCTCGGCGGGGACATCCGTGCCGTGCGCGACACATCCCAGCTTCCGAGCCAGTACGGGCAGACGATGCTGTTCCTCGCCGCCGGTTTCGGTCTGGTACCCGCGCTCGTCGGTGCGTTCTGGGGCGCGCCGCTCATCGCTCGGGAACTGGAGACCGGTACCCATCGGCTGGTGTGGAACCAAAGTGTGCCCCGCCGCCGCTGGCTCGCGGTCAAGCTGACGGTCCTCGGCCTTGCCAGCATGGCCGTCGCCGGTACGCTCAGCGCGCTGTTGACGTGGGCAGCGGTTCCGGTCGACCAGGTGGCCGGCGACCGGTTCAGCGCGATCCTGTTCGGCGCGCGTGGTGTCGCGCCAATCGGGTACGCCGTCTTCGGCTTCACGCTCGGCGCCGTCACCGGGCTGCTGGTACGCCGCACCCTGCCGGCGATGGCGATGGTGTTCCTAGCCGTGATCGCGGTGCAGGTCGCCGTACCGAACCTGCTGCGACCGAACTACATGCCCGCCGAGCGGGTCACCGTATCGATGAGTGCCGACACCATCAACCAGGCCCGGGCGCTGGGCAGCATCACTGGCGGGCCGGTCGTCAAAGGGGTAGAGATACCGGACGCCTGGGTCACGAACACCAGTAGGCTCTTGACACCGGACGGCCGGCAGCTGTCCGACGCCGCCTTTAACGAGTGTTTCAACAACGCCCCGAAGACTGGTGCCACCGGCAGGTTCGGTGACACTGCGGTGTGTCTCGGCAAGCTCGACCTCCACGTCGACATGGCCTACCAGCCCAACGGGCGCTTCTGGCCCTTCCAATGGATCGAACTGGCGTTGCATCTCGGTATCAGCGCGCTGCTCGCGGCGGTCGGCCTGTGGCGCGTCCAGCGCCGGGTCAGCTAGCTCGCGCCGAGGGCACTACTTTCGGCAGATCCGGTACCGGCTACAAATGGCTGGCCCGCTGGCGGGCCGAGGGTGAGGCCGGTCTACGCGACCGGCCCAGCGTCGCCCGCCGGCTGCCCGGCAAGACCCCGGCAACGATTGAAGCGGCGATCTGCCAGCTGCGCCAGGACCGCAAGCTCGCCCCCGCGCCGCCTCGCCCCGCTGTTGGGCGTTCCCGCTCCGACCGTGCACGCCGTGCTTACCCGGCACGGCCGGCACCGCCTGGCCTGGCTGGACCGGCCCACCGGCCAGCCAGTTCGCCGCTACGAACGCGATCCCTTGACCATGCGCTTGCTGATCACCTGGTTCACCCGTGCTTTCCTCGTAGGGTGTGCCACTGCTGGCTGGTTGGCTAAGTGATCCTATGTGGTGTTTCGGTTCGCTGGTGGCCGTGTTCGCCGGCCGGATTTGCGGGATCCGGTCCCGTATGGTGGAGCGTCGACTGTTGGTAGCTGCGGGTAGGGGCGTGGGGTAGTGGCTGGTGCGTGGTTGACGTCGACCGCGACGTGCACCGCGTACCGGGCGTTGTGCGGTGGTAAGCCCGACGCACCCGGAGTTCAGAGGCCTGTGGCTGGACGGGTGTTCGCCGACCGGGTGGGGTGGCTGGCGGACCTGGTGCGGGGCATGGCCGACGGGGTGATCGTTGCGCACTGGTCGGATGCCGATCTTGCGGTGTTTGGTGGTGGCGTCGGGGCTGATGGGAGGCGTCTGCCGAGCAGCGGGTGGATGGCGTTGCGCCGGCTCGGCTGGGGTGCCGTGGCGCCGGCGGGTGTGGTGGTGTCAGACCGGGTTCGTCGGATCGCGGAGGAGGAAGCCGCCCGCGCTTTGCGTTTGGCGTGTCACCGCCGGCAGGTCGTTGCCGCGCTGCTCGCGACGTGGCCGGACGATCCGTTCGCCCGGACCGGTGAGGAATGGTCGGCGTTGCGTGCGCAGCTGTCCGAGGGCACCGACAACGCGACGATCCGCAACCGCACCCGGCAGATCGCCGGATACATGGACATGCATGGCCGCCTGCCGGCGGACCTGTGTGAGTTGGAGGGTCAGCCGGCCGTGGCGCGGCAGGTGAGCCTCGCGGCGGCCGATCGGCAACAGGTCGTCGTCGACCGGGTTGACGACCGCGTGGTGCGGCTGTGGTCGCAGCTTCCGGTATGCGCGGCGCCGGCCTCCTACCGCGACTGGGTGTGGCATGCCGTCGACGTGGTGCTGCCGGCACCCGTGCCCGCCGGAGTGAAGGTGTGCACGCCGACGCTGCGGCCCGGTGATGGCAAGGTTCGGGTCGACCTGCCCTGGCAGACCCCGCACACCCCGCCGCCGGTGGACGGGCACACGCGGGCGCTGGGTGTCGACTGGGGGGTGAACACCCTGCTGACCGCGACCGTGGCCGACCTCGACCAAGCTGGCTCGGTCCTGGTCGAGGGGCGCCCGTTGCGGTTCGACGCGACCGGTGTGTCGGCGAAGCTGGTACGGCTACGCCGCCACCGCGAACACCTCCACACCAAAGCCGATCATCTGTCGCGGCTGCGTGACGGCCGACCCGCCCACGCCCCGGCATTGAATGCGAAGCTTGTCGTCCTGGAGGCTGAGCATTCGGCGGTGTGCGCCCGGATCCGGCATCTCAACAAGGCTCTTGCCTGGTCGGCGGCGCGGTGGCTGGTCGACCACGCGACCGCGGTCGGCGCCACCGTCATCTACGTCGAGGACCTCGCCACCCTCGAGGCCGGTGGCGGGTCACGCAGCCTCAACCGGCGACTCTCTGGTGCGGTACGCGGCGCCGTGTTCACCGCCATCGCCCACCTCGCCGCGAAAGCCGGTATCGCCGTCGTCACTGTTCCCGTCCGTGGCACCTCGTCCGGCTGTCCCCGCTGCGGCCGCGCGGTCAAGCACGTCAGAACGCCGGAGCGCAGCGCCGCCGGGTACCGGTGGGCCACCTGCTCGTGTGGCCTGTCGATGGACCGTGACCACGCCGCGTCGCAACGGATCGCCGCCCGGGGCCTGGCCAACCAGACCAAAACCCTCCGCGACCGTAACGGCAACGCCGCGATCCGGACCGCCACCGACACACCGGTCCGTCACCGGGCCCGTCGACCTACCCGAGCCGCCACGATCAGGCCGGTGCGGGATCGACGTAAGACCGCACCTACCCGGAGGCAGGTCCGACCTGCAGCGGTCAAGGCTTCACGCCTGCTGCCCTTGCGACGGCAGGTTCCCGCCCCGGCAGGCTCCCCACCGGGAACTGCCGGCAAGCGTCCGGCGGGACGGACACCCCAGGAAACCCAGCCGTCAGGGCCGGTTCGCCAGGTGCCGCACACGGTTCCCACCACCGCCCCGCGACACCCACACCGGGTTCGCGGGGCAGTCCTCGGCCGCGGCTTCCACCGCCACGTGCACGCCACCCCGATCACCGACCGGGACGCTCGCACCGGCGAAACATCCGCCTCGCTGAGGATCACATAGGAAACCAGAGACGCTGAATCTCACACGTGATGGTCAGGAGGCTGAGGTGGGCGAGACGACGGTGGCCGAGGTGATGGCCGAGCTGGCCGAGCTCGAGGACCCGAAGACACGCGAGGTGAACGGGAAACACGGTGACGATCACGGTGTGAACCTCAGCAAACTGCGTGCGCTCGCGAAGCGGCTGAAGACGCAGCAGGAACTCGCGTGTCAGCTCTGGGAGACGGCTGACACCGCGGCGAGACTGCTGGCGATCCTGATCTGCCGTCCGAAGGCGTTCGAGCGTGACGAGTTGGACGTCATGTTGCGCGAGGCGCGCACCCCCAAGGTGCACGACTGGCTCGTGAACTACGTGGTGAAGAAGAACCCGCACTCCGAACAGCTGCGCCTGGCCTGGTCCGCCGATCCGGATCCAGTGGTCGCGAGTGCCGGCTGGGCGCTGACCACCGAACGCGTGGCCAAGAAGCCCGAGGGCCTCGACCTCGCAGGACTGCTCGACGTCATCGAGTCGGAGATGAAAGACGCCCCGGACCGCCTGCAGTGGGCGATGAACCACTGCCTGGCTCAGATCGGGATCGAGCACGCCGAGCACCGCGCCCGTGCAATCGACATCGGCGAGCGCCTGAAGGTGCTCGAGGACTACCCGACTCCCCCGAACTGCACGTCTCCGTTCGCGCCCATCTGGATCAGCGAGATGGTGCGCCGACAGCACGACAAGTAGGAAGGGTTCCTGCCCACGCTCGTGCCGCTCCCCGCAGAACGCGGCAACACGATCGACAGAAGCGGGCTATCGAGGCGAAGCGCAACGCACACGGAGACGCACCCTTGCAAACATCCACTTCTGCCGCTGCCAGAGGCGTTCGCGAGCGGCTTTCACGTGCGACCCCTCAACAGTGATCGTGGACTCTCGGAGCCATTGGGGAATTTCGTGAGCATTGCCACAAACTCCTTCTGTTCCCACAGGTCGAACTCGTTAGAGTCAGCCCCCTGAAGATCAGGAGGTGCACGATGTTGATGAAGCGAGGCAGGACCCGTCGTTCGGCCGAGATGGCCGCGGCGATGGCAGCGGTGCTGCTCACCGGGTCGGCCTGCGGCAGTGGCGGGCAGCAGGCGGATGCTGGGGTTACCTGGGAAGCGCCAACGTCGAGCGCGCCGCAAGTCAGCGCACCGGCTCGGCTCGCGGAGATCACCTCTGCTTGCAAGCTGCTGCCCGCCGAAGTAACCGTGAAGGTGCTCGGCGGATCCGCCGACACGAAGCTGAGCGCCGAGGAACAGCCGGTCGACGAGACCGATACAAGGCGCAGGTACTCCTGTGCCTACGGCCGCGACGGCCAGGAAGCACTCGGCGGGTTCAGCCAGTGGAAGCATTTGCCTCGACGAGTTCGGTGAATATCTCGGAGGGCTTCTTCCAGCCGTGGATCTTACGCGGTCGGTCATTGATC
>NZ_JAEVHJ010000255.1:0-9962 GCF_016802855.1 Micromonospora sp. ATA51
CAGACCCGGGCGCGCACCCGGGCGGCGACCGCGCGGACCAGCGCCGCCTTGCCGGACCCGGCCGGCCCGCTGAGCAGTACGCCCAGCGAGACGGTGGTGCCCAGCCGGCCGAGCACCTCCCGGTGGTGGAAGCCGAGGTCGAGCAGTTCGGTCAGCTCCTCGGCCTGGGCCCGCAGCCCGGGCAGTTCGTCGACGCTAGGCGCCTCCTCCGGCTCGACCAGTTCGGGCCGGGACTCCGCCGGCGGGGCCCACTCGGTCCCGGCTCCCGCCGGTCGGTTCACCGGGGCCCGGCCGCCGGCCCCGGTCGCGTCGCCGGTCAACCGGCCGCTCGGGTCCCGGCCGGCCGGCCCGGAGCCGCGGGTGGCCGGTCCGTGCTCCCAGCCGACCGTGCTGTCCATGGTGACCAGCGCGCCGGCCTCCGGCTCGACGGCGGACACCGTGAGCAGGGTGCTGGTCCAGGCGTAGCCGATCGTGTTGGCCAGGCTGCGCCGGGCCGCTTCGACCAGGCTGCGGACGGAGGCGTCGGGGAGCACGTCCTGCGGCAGCAGCGAGACGTCGTCCCCGGCGGTCACCACCTTGCCGAGCAGGGCGAGGCGCAGCATCTCCGGGGAGACTGCGGCGACGATCTCCACCGGCCCGGTCAGGGTGACCCGCCGGGCGGGGGTCACCGCCAGCGGGCTCACCGTCACCTGCCCGCCGTCCCGGACGCCGAGGTTGCCCAGCAGCAGGTCGTCGGCGTACAGCAGGGCGGTGCTCGCGGTCTGCCCGGCCGGCGCCGCGATCCCGGCGGTGACCCGCCGGCCGCTCAGCCGGACCGGGTCTCCGGGGCGCAGCGCCAACGCGGTCAGCACCTCGGGGTGCAGGCGGACGACGCCGCGGCGGGCGTCCAGCGCCGCCGGCCGCAGGCACGCCGTCAGGGTCAGGTCGGGTTCCGCCACCCGCCAGACAGTAGCCGCCGGCACCACCCCATGCGGGCCGGTGGGCGCCGGGCGTCAGACCGGGCCGGTGTCCTCCAGCAGCGACGGGTCGCGCCGGATCATCTCGGCCAGCCGGGCCGCCGGGTCCGTGCGCAGCCCGTCCTGACCGGGGGCCGGCACGGTCTGCGCCGACATCGGCCAGACCGGTGGCGGCGCGAGCGTCGACTCGGCGCCGACCGTCACGTCCGGCCCGGGCCAGCAGACCCGCAGTGGGTACGCCTGCCCGTCGTGCTCCACGCGCAGGGTGACGATCAGCCCGGGGTGCTCGGCGACCACCCGGCGTACCGCCTCGGCCACCTCCTCCACCGGGTCCCGGTCGACCGGGCGGGTCCCGCCCCGCAGCCGGTACGCGCCGTGCCCGTCCCGGGGCGACTCGACCCGCCGGGGCTCCTCCCCGGCGGCCTCCTCGTCCGGACCGACGGCCCGGCGTCGCAGCGCCTCCTCGCGGCGGGCCAGCCGGGCGAGCGTCTCGTCCAGATCACCTCTCATCACGTCCACCCCTTTCCATGAAACGGGTCGAATCGACGGTGGTTCAGGCACCCCTCTGCCGGGTCGCCCGGTGCAGCGCGCGGTCCAGGACGGCCAGCAGGGCGTCGCGCACCGAGAGCCGGTCCCGGGCGTCGAACTGCACCAGCGGGACGTGGTCGCCGATCGCCAGCGCCCACCGGATCGAAGCCAGGTCGTGCGCGAGCCGCCCGTCGAAGGCGTTCACCCCGACCACGAAGGGCAGCCCGGCGCGCTCGAAGAAGTCGACCGCGGGGTAGCAGTCGTCCAGCCGGGCGCTGTCCACCACCACCAGCGCGCCGAGCGCGCCGCGGGCCAGGTCGTCCCACATGAAGCCGAACCGCGCCTGCCCCGGAGTGCCGAAGAGGTAGACCTTGAGGCTGCGGTCGACGGTCACGCAGCCGAAGTCCATGGCCACCGTGGTCGTGGTCTTGCCGGAGCGTACGCCGGGGTCGTCGACGCCGATGCCGGCGCTGGTCATCTGCGCCTCGGTGGTCAGCGGGGCGATCTCGGAGATCGCGCCCACCGTGGTGGTCTTGCCCACGCCGAACCCGCCCGCGATCAGGATCTTCACCGGGATCGGCGGCCGGGTGGCCGGGACGTTCGCGGTCGCCCGGGCCGGCGCCGCCGGTGGCCGGACCCGCGGCGTGGCCGAGCGCCGCTCCGGTCACCGGTCCCCTCCGGTGCCGCGCAGCTCGTCGAGGAGGGCGTCCCGGTCGGTGAGGACCGCGCCGAGGATGCGCCGTCCGGCGGCCAGCAGGTCGGCCACGTCGGGGGTGCTGAGCGCGTACATGACGAGAGGGCCGTCGCGGTGGGAGGTCACCATGCCGGCGCGGCGCAGCACGGCGAGCTGCTGGGAGAGGTTGGACGCCTCGACGTCGATCGCCGCGAGCAGGTCCCGGACCGGCTTGGGCCCGTCCTGGAGCAGTTCGAGCACCCGGATCCGGACCGGATGCCCGAGGGTGCGGAACAGCTCCGCCTTCGCCTGGTACAGCGGCACCGACATGAAACCTCCCCGAAGACCTGAAGACTTTAGCACTTGCAGAATTCTTCAAGTCGGTCCGGTGGCGTCAGGACCGAGGGCCGCGCCGAGCCGGGCAGGGGAAGGCGCGGCGTGCCGTGGCCGGCGAGGACTATCCGCGGTGAGCGACATGCCTGAGGGTCATAAATATGACTCTCAGGCATGTCGCTCACGGTGACATCCGCCAGGACGGTCGCCAGGAGGCGTGATCAGTCCGCTGGCGAGATACCGACGGTGATGTCGTTGACGCAGCGCAGCATCGGGCGGGCGGTCAGCGCCGCCGGGTCCAGCGGCGCGTCGGCCCGCACGGTGAAGGTCGCCGACTCCCCCGGCAGCAGGGTGACCAGCGCCTGGTCCACCTGGGCCGACGGGTCGAGCCGGTCGGGAAAGAGCGTGAGATCGCGCAGCACCGACCGGGCGGTCACCCGGACCCGCTGGCCGCCGTCGACCGGCTCGACCACCGCGTCCAACTCCGCCGCCGGCCAGTCGACGTCCCGGTCCTCGGCGAAGAACCACAGCGCCCGCTCCGCCTGGTCGCCGGCCTCGGCGACCAGCACCTCGCGGCGGGCCTCGTCCGGCCGTGCCAGCTCCGCCGGCAGCGCCAGCACCACCGCGCCGTACGCGGGAACGTCAAGCTCGACCGAGGTCTTCGCCCTCGGCTCCCCGGCCAGGGTGAGCCGGGTGATCGTGGCCGCCCCACGCCACGCCGCGCCGGTCTCGTTCACCGCCACCACGGCCAGCCCACCGTCCCGCGGCTGCACGGTGAGCAGCCGGTCGGCGTACGCGCGGCGCAGCGCGTACCACAGCGGCTTGCGCCGGCCGTCGCCGTCGACCGCCGACCAGGAGGTGACCGGCCAGCAGTCGTTGAGCTGCCAGACGATGGTGCCCATGCAGACCGGCCGGTGCGAGCGGAAGTGCTCCACCCCGAGCTGGATGGCCCGGGCCTGGTTGAGCTGCGTCAGGTAGTGCCAGTCGTCGAAGTCGACGGGCACCGGCAGGTGGGCGTCCAACCCGCGCTGGAGTTTCAGGTCCCCGTCGGCGGCCTTCTGGTGGTGCGCCATGCCCGGTGAGTCGTGGGCGAGCGGCTCGTCGGAGATGGCCCGGCGCAGCGTCGCGTACGCCGGGGGCGCCTGGTAGCCGAACTCGGCGACGAAGCGCGGCAGGTACTCCCGGTACTTCCGGTAGTCGTCGGTGTTCCAGACGTCCCAGATGTGCGCGGTGCCGTGCGCCGGGTCGTTCGGGTGCACGTCCTCGCCGCCCGACCAGGGGCTGCCCGGCCAGTACGGCCGGGTCGGGTCCAGCTCGGCGACGATCCGGGGCAGTAGCTCCAGGTAGTAGCCGCGCCCCCAGGTGCGGCCGGCCAGGGGCTCCTGCCAGTCCCAGTCGTGCCAGCCCCAGATGTTCTCGTTGTTGCCGGTCCAGAGCACCAGCGACGGGTGGGCGGCCAGCCGCGTCACCTGCTCCACCGCCTCCGCCTCGACCTCACTGCGGAACGGCTTCTCCTCCGGGTACGCGGCGCAGGCGAAGAGGAAGTCCTGCTGCACCAGCAGGCCGAGGGAGTCGGCCAGCTCGTAGAAGTCCTCCGACTCGTACCGGCCGCCGCCCCAGACCCGGAGCAGGTTGACGTTCGCCCCGACAGCCTGGTCGAACCGTTCGGCCAGCCGCTGCCGGGTCACCCGGTTGGGGAACGCGTCGTCGGGGATCCAGTTGACCCCGCGGACGAAGACCGGCACGTCGTTGACGTGCAGGGCGAACGCGGAGCCGTGCGCGTCGGGGGCGGTGTCGAGACGTACCGAGCGGAAGCCGATCCGGCGGGACCAGGCGTCCAGCGCCCGGCCGTCCTCCGCGCAGAGGGTCACCACCAGGTCGTACAGCGGCTGGTCGCCGTACCCCCGGGGCCACCACCGCTCGGGGTCGCGAACCGTGAGGGTCAGCACGGCCGTGCGCTCGCCCGCCGGGATCGTCACCTCGCCGGCCGCGTCGGCGACCGTGGCGCGGACGGTGACCGGCGCGGCGGCGGCCCGCTCGACCTCGACGTGCAGCTCGACCCGGCCGCTGTCGCCGGCGACGGTGACCACCGGCCGGACGGCGGCGAGCCGGGCGGTGGACCAGCCGTGCAGCCCGATCTCCTGCCAGATGCCGGCGGTCACCAGGGTGGGACCCCAGTCCCAGCCGAAGTTGCACGCCGTCTTGCGGATGAAGTTGAACGGCTCCGGGTAGGCGTTCGGCCGGTCGCCGAGCCGGTCCCGGTGCGCCTCCGCGTAGCGGTACGCCGAGTCGAAGCGGACGGTCAGCGTGTTCCGGCCGGGGCGCAACAGCGACGTGACGGCGAACCGGTGCCCACGGTGCATGTTCTCGGTGCGGCCGACCTCGGTGCCGTTCAGGGTGACCGTGGCGACCGTGTCCAGCCCGACGCAGACCAGGTCCACCCGGTCGTCGTCGCCGGGCTGCCAGGCGAAGGTCGTCTCGTAGACCCAGTCGGTGCGCCCGATCCAGGCGAGCCCGCTCTCGTTGTCATCCAGGTACGGGTCCGGGATCGTACGCGGCGGCGGCCGGCAGCGGGTGCAGCCGGAACGCGCACTCGGTTACCAGCCCCAATGTGCCGTACGCGCCGGTGACCAGCTTGCCCAGGTCGTAGCCGGCGACGTTCTTGACCACCTTGCCGCCGGCGTGCGCGACCACCCCGTCGGCGCGGACCAGGGTGACCCCGATGAGCAGGTCGCGCGCGGTGCCGTAGAGCATCCGGCGGGGGCCGCTGGCGTTGGTGGCGACCGCCCGCCGACGGTGCCGCCGGGCAGCGGCGCGTCCAGGGCGAGTTGCTGGCCCGCCGCGGCCAGCGCGGCGGCGAGCGCGTCGAGGCCGGTGCCGGCCCGGACCACGGTGATCAGGTCACCGGCGGCGTGCTCGACCACCCCCGCCAGCGCGGTGGTGTCGACGATCAGGTCGAGGCGGCGCGGCGGGCTTGCCCAATCCTGTTTCGTCCCGCCGCCGCGGAACGTCACGGCCAGGTCGAGGGCGGCGGCCGCGCGCAGCAAGGCAGCGGCCTGGGCGGTGTCCCGGGGCATGGCGACGTAGCGGGCCGGCACCCCTGCGATCGCGTCCTGCTCACCGGCGGGCCGGACCGGCTCGGGGCCGTCCGGGTTGTCGGTCCGGCCGGCCGCGGCCTGCGACGGCAGGCCGTCGGTGTGCCGACCATCGGTCGTGGTCGTTCCGTCGGCGGCCGCACGGAGGCGGTCGAGGATCGCGTCGGCGGGCATCAGAACACCTCCGCCAGGCCGGCCTCCTGCGCGGGGTGGACCCCTTTGCGCCGGCCGGGGACCTCGCCGCAGAGCCGCGGCGTCGGGAACACCTTGCCCGGGTTGGCCAGCCCGGCCGGGTCGAACGCGCAGCGCAGCAGTTGCATGGTGTCCAGGTCGTCGGCGGTGAACATCCGCGGCATGTACTTCGCCTTGTCCATGCCGACGCCGTGCTCGCCGGTGATCGAGCCGCCGTGCCGGACGCAGAGGTCGAGGATCGCCCCGGAGACCTCCTCGGCGCGTTCGGTCTGCCCCTCGACCGCGGCGTCGAAGAGCACCAGGGGGTGGAGGTTGCCGTCGCCGGCGTGGAAGACGTTGGCGACCCGGATGCCGCGTTCGGCGGAGAGCTCACCGATGCGGCGCAGCACCTCGGGCAGGGCGGTCCGCGGGATCACCCCGTCCTGGACGATGTAGTCGGGGCTGATCCGGCCGACGGCGGCGAACGCGGACTTGCGGCCCTTCCAGAACAGCGCCCGCTCGACGTCGTCGGCGGCGATCCGGATCTCGAACGCCCGGTTGTCCCGGCAGAGCCGCTCGACCTGGTCGAACTGGGCGGCCACCTCCGGCTCCGGCCCGTCCAGCTCGACGATGAGCACCGCCCCGGCGCCGGGCGGGTAGCCACAGTGCACGGCCGCCTCGGCGGCGGAGATGGCGAGTGCGTCCATCATCTCCACCGCCGCCGGCACCACCCCGGCCGCGATGATGGCCGACGTCGCCGCGCCGGCCTGGTCGGTGCTGTCGAAGGCGGCGAGCAGCGTCCGCACCGACTCGGGCAGCCGGGTCAGCCGGACGGTCACCTCGGTGGCGATGCCGAGGGTGCCCTCCGAGCCGACGAACGCGCCGAGCAGGTCGTAGCCGGGGGCGTCGGGGGCGCGGCCGCCGAGGCGTACCCGGTCGCCGTCGGGGGTGACCAGCTCGACGCCGGTGACGTGGTTGGTGGTGAAGCCGTACTTGAGGCAGTGCGCGCCGCCCGAGTTCTCCGCCACGTTGCCGCCGATCGAGCAGATCTGCTGGCTGGACGGGTCGGGCGCGTAGTACCAGCCGTGCGGGTTCGCGGCCCGGCTCACCGCGAGGTTGATCACGCCCGGCTGCACCACGGCCCGCTCGTCGGAGGGCGCGACCTCCAGGATGTCCCGCATCTGCGAGGTGACGATCAGGACCCCGTCGGCGTGCGGCAGCGCACCTCCGGAGAGCCCGGTGCCGGAGCCGCGGGCCACGAACGGCGCGCCGGCGGCGACGCAGGCCCGGACCACCGCGGCGCACTGCGCGGCGTCGGCGGGCAGCGCGACGAGGGCCGGCACCACCTTGTACTGGGCCAGCCCGTCGCACTCGTAGGTGCGCAGCTCCTGCCGGTCGCTGAGCACCCGGTCGGCGCCGACGGCGGCCCGCAGCGCGGCGGCGAGGGCGGTCAGGTCCGTCGTGGTCGTGCTCATCGCCCACCTCCGCGTCGGTTGTCGGTCAGGGCATCCGCTCGTACGCGGGCACGGTGAGGAAGTCGGCGAAGTCGTCGGCGACGGCGACCTCCATGAACAGCGCGCGGGCTTCGGCGTAGTCGCCCGGGTCGCCGGGGAGCTTGCCGATCTCCTCGTCGGCGATCCGCTCGACCAGCTCCCGGCTGACCCGCTCGCCGGTGTCGTCGAGGGTGACGTCGTTGTGCAGCCACTGCCACACCTGGCTGCGGGAGATCTCCGCGGTGGCGGCGTCCTCCATCAGGTTGAAGATGGCCACCGCGCCGGTGCCCCGCAGCCAGGCGGCCAGGTACTGCACGCCGACGCTGACCGCGTTGCGCAGCCCGGCCTCGGTGTGCTGCCCGGGGGTGGACCGGACGTCGAGCAGCTCGGCGGCGCTGACCCGCACCTCCTCGCGGGCGCGGTCGAGCTGGTTCGGCCGGTCGCCGAGGACCTGGTCGAAGACCTGCCGGCAGACCGGCACCAGGTCGGGGTGGGCCACCCAGGAGCCGTCGAACCCGTCGTTGGCCTCGCGGGTCTTGTCGTCGCGGACCTTGGTCAGGGCGATCTCGTTGACCTGCGGGTCGCGCCGGCTGGGAATGAACGCGGCCATCCCGCCGATGGCGTGCGCGCCGCGCCGGTGGCAGGTCCGCACCAGCAGCTCGATGTACGCGCGCATGAACGGCACCGTCATCGTCACCGCGTTCCGGTCCGGCAGCAGGAAGTCCCTGCCCCGGGTGCGGAACTTCTTGATCACGCTGAACATGTAGTCCCACCGGCCGGCGTTCAGCCCGGCGGAGTGCTCGCGCAGCTCGTAGAGGATCTCGTCCATCTCGAAGGCGGCCGGGAAGGTCTCGATCAGCACGGTGGCCCGGATGGTGCCGCGCGGGATGCCGAGCCGTTCCTGGGCGGCCAGGAACACGTCGTTCCACAGTCGGGCCTCGAGGTGGCTTTCCATCTTCGGCAGGTAGAAGTAGGGCCCGGCGCCCCGGTCGAGCTGCCGGCGGGCGCAGTGGAAGAAGTACAGCCCGAAGTCGACCAGGCTGCCGGAGGTGCGCTCACCGTCGACCAGGATGTGCTTCTCGGTGAGGTGCCAGCCGCGCGGGCGTACCACGATGGTGGCCAGTTCGCCGTCGTGCAGCGCGTACTGCTTGCCCTCGGGGGAGGTGAAGTCGAGCTTGCGGTCGATGGCGTCGCGCAGGTTGAGCTGACCGGAGACGACGTTCTGCCAGAGTGGGGTGTTGGCGTCCTCGTGGTCGGCGAGCCACACCTTCGCGCCGGAGTTCAACGCGTTGATGGTCATCTTCGCGTCGGTGGGGCCGGTGATCTCGACGCGGCGGTCGACCAGGCCGGGCGCCGGTTCGGCGACCCGCCAGTCCGCCTCGCGGATCTCCCGCGTCTCGGGCAGGAAGTCCAGCAGCGCGCCGTCGGCCAGTTCGGCCTCGCGCCGCCGCCGGCGGTCGAGCAGGTCCCGGCGGCGCGCGTCGAAGGCGCGGTGCAGATCGGCGAGGAAGGCCAACGCCTCCGGGGTGAGGATCTCGTCGTACCGGGGGTGCATCGGTCCCGTGACCTCGACGCCGGCCGGACTGGTCATCGGCTCGCTCCTCACCGTGACATGTGTCGCGATCTATCCGGTGTGCTCCTGCCGACTGTAGTTCTCGCTGGTCGGGGCCGCGACCTGAGTGACGGCACAGCCACCGGGAGCGGTCGGCCCGGTGCGGCGAACGGTGCCTTCCGGGCGGCGAGCGGCTGCCCGGCACCTTTGACCCTCCATTCTGGACGTACGGCGCCCCCGGGTCGGCGCCGGCACCGGCCACTGTCGCCCGCCGGTCGGTCGCGCGGGCTGACCCTCGGGCGCCGGCCGGCGAAATCGGCGGCACCGGTGTCACCGGACCCGCGTCCGGGTTTCCGACATCGAGGACAGGAGCGGTCGCACCGGGCACACGGCCGCGACGAGCCCGCGGGGCGCAGATCGCCACGGACGGCCCAGGAGGAACCAGAGCTCCAGGGCGTTACGGCCGTCCTGGGTGGGCATTTCCGCCGCTCCCCGGCGGGAGGGGGAACACGTGACGGCAACGAAGATTTCTCATTTACGCCGGACGGGCAACCCAACCCTCCTAGTGTTGGCCACACCGGTGCTAGTCACGGAGTTGGCCACCCGAACGACGTCCCACGCAGACAGCGGACGAAAAGTGAGGGAAGACGCGGATGAAGGCACAGAGAATTCTCGGATCGGCGGCGGTCGGCGTGGGCCTCGGCGCACTCCTGCTCCCGGCCGCCGCGCTCGCGCAAACCACCACCGTCTCACCAGCGACCACCCCGGTCGGCGGGACCGTCGTGCTCACCACGACCTGCAACCCGAACGTGGGTGACGCGATCTTCCGCGTCACCGGACCGAACCGGGACGAGAACGTCCGGTCCACGACCGCGGCGGCGGGCGGCGGCCTGAGCGCCGAACTCTTCACCGCCGGGTTCACCCTCGGGACGTACACGGTCACCACGACCTGCGGCGACGGCAGCAGCGGCGGCTCCGCCCAGTTCACCGTCACCCCGATCGGCGCGCGCCGGCCGCGGCGGCGGCCAGGGACCGGACGCCGGCGTCCTCGTCGCGGGCGGTGCCGCTCGCCGCCGGGCAGTCGCCGGCGGGACGTACGTGCTGCCTGCGCCGCCGGCGCCGCGCCTCCGTCGTCGCCTGAGACGCCGCCACACACCATCC
>NZ_JAEVHJ010000256.1:0-9956 GCF_016802855.1 Micromonospora sp. ATA51
TCAGGTTGCCGAAGGTTGGGGACGTGCCGGTACGTTGGTCCCGGGCCTTGCCGGCTGAGCCGAGCTCAGTGACGGTGATCAAGGATGCGGCCGGTCGGGCTCCAGGGCGCGGCGCAGGTCGGCGACGAAGGTGCGGATGGCGGCCACCGCGCCCTCCGGCGGCTCGGCCCACAGGTCGCCGACGAGCCGATCGACCGGCACCAACCGTCCCCGGGCGACCAGCAGCCGGGCCAGCACGGCGCGCTGCCGGGTCCCCTTCAGCGGTACGGGGCCGCGCTCGCCGACCGCCTCCACCGGCCCCAGCACGCCGAACCGCACCGAGGTCTGGCTGGTCATGTCGCCCACTCTAGGCACCGCAGGGGTCGCCGCACCGGCGCGCCGGCCGGGCCACTCATCGGACGCTGATCCGCCGCTGATCCGCCCCGGGCAGGCTCGGCGCGTACCGGACATCCGAACAGAGAGGCATTCCGTGGATCCCAGGATCAGTGGGTTCGACTACCGACGCGTCACCGTCGCCGACGGCGTGACCCTGAACACCGCCGTCGGCGGCTCCGGCAGCCCGATCGTGCTGCTGCACGGCTTCCCGCAGACCCACCTCATGTGGCGGCACGTCGCCGCCGACCTCGCCGCCGACCACACCGTCATCTGCCCCGACCTGCGCGGCTACGGCGCCAGCGACAAGCCCGCGGACACCGACGGCACGGCGTACGCGAAGCGCACCATGGCCGCCGACGTCGTCGCGCTGGCCCGCGAGCTGGGGCACGACCGGTTCGCCCTGGCCGGGCACGACCGCGGCGCCCTGGTCGCGGTCCGCGCCGGCCTGGACCACCCCGGCGCGGTCACCCATCTCGCCTCGCTCGACGTGCTGCCCACCCTCGACATGTGGGACGTGCTGCACGGCACCAGCGCCGCCGTCGGGTTCCACCTCTACCTGATGGCGCAGCCGCCCGGCCTGCCGGAGCGGTTGATCGCGGCCAGCCCGGACGCCTTCTTCGGCCACTTCCTGGACGTCTGGGCGGGCGACCCGGAGGCGATCCCGGCCGACGTGCGGGCCGCCTACCTGCGGGCCTCCCGGGAGGCGGTCGTCTCCATCGTCGCGGACTACCGGGCGTCGGCCGGGATCGACGTCGAGCACGACCGGGCCGACCACGCGGCCGGTAACCGGCTCCGCATGCCGGTGACCGTGCTCCAGCAGGACTGGGGCGCGGCGCTGGGCTTCGACGCCGCCGCCAGGTGGCGGGCGTGGGCGCCCGACCTGGTGCACGTGCCGGTCAGCTATGGCCATTTCATGGCCGAGGAGGCGCCCGCCGAGGTGGTGAAGGCGCTGCGCGCGCTGTTGGACCGGTGAGGTGTCGGCGCCCGGGGATCCCAGGGCGCAGCCGCTCCCCGGCCGCCACGCCGACCTGCGCTCCGCGCGCTCCCTCAGGCGTGACCCGGTGCGGCCCGCCGTCGCGCCGGAAGACCTGCCACATGGTGCCGAGGCAGCAGGTCACCGCGATCACCCGGCCGACCACCTCCAGCAGGCTGCCGGCGGCCGGGGGGTTGCCGGAAACGCCGGGCCGTGCGGCTGGGCGCGGCACGCCGTCGCGCCGGGCCCGCTGCCGGCGCGACGGTGTGGATGGTTCCGCTACGGCTTGAGCACGACCTTGACGCACTCCTCCTGCTTGTTCTTGAAGATGTCGTAGCCGTGGGGCGTGTCGTCGAGCCGCATGGTGTGGGTGATGATGAAGCTCGGGTCGATCTCGCCCTTGCGGATCCGTTCCAGCAGCGGCCGCATGTAGCGCTGCACGTGAGCCTGCCCGGACCGCATGGTCAGCGACCGGTTCATGAACGAGCCCATCGGGAACTTGTCGATGAAGCCGCCGTACGCGCCGACCGCCGAGATGGTGCCGCCGTTGCGGCAGGCCAGCACGGCTTCCCGCAGCGCGTGCGGCCGGTCCGTCTCCACCTTCGCCGCCTGCTTCGCCCGGTCGTACGCGTGCAGCGCCGCGGAGGCGTGGTGCCCCTCCATGCCGACCGCGTCGATGCAACCGTCCGGCCCGCGTCCGGCGGTCATCTCGCGGAGCGCGTCCAGGACGTCGGACTCCTCGTAGTTGATGGTCTCCGCGCCGGTGTTCTCCCGCACCATCCGCAGCCGGTACGGGTACCGGTCGATGACGATGACCCGCTCGGCGCCGAGCAGGAACGCGCTGGCGGCGGCGAACTGCCCGACCGGCCCGGCGCCCCAGATGGCGATGATGTCGCCACGCTCGATGTCGCACATCTCGGCGGCCATGTAGCCGGTCGGCAGCACGTCCGACAGGAACAGCACCTTCTCGTCGGGCAGGTCGTCCTCGATCTTGAGGGCGCCCACGTCGGCGAAGGGCACCCGGACGTACTGCGCCTGTCCCCCGGCATAGCCGCCGAGCAGGTGGGAGTAGCCGAAGATGCCGGCCGGCGAGTGGCCCATCGCCGTCTCCGCGATCGCCGCGTTGGGATTGGAGTTCTCGCAGACCGAGTAGAGACCGCGCTGGCAGGAGATGCAGTCACCGCAGGCGATCGGGAAGCCCACCACCACCCGGTCACCGACGCTCAGCCCGTCCCGTACGCCCTGGCCGAGCTCGACGATCTCGCCCATGAACTCGTGCCCGAGGATGTCGCCCTTCCTCATCGCCGGGATGAATCCGTCCAGCAGGTGCAGGTCGGATCCGCAGATCGCCGACGAGGTGATCCGCAGGATGGCGTCCCGCGGGTTCCGGATCTGCGGGTCGGGGACGTCCTCGACGGCCAGGCTGTTCGGCGCGATCCAGCAGTTGGCTAGCATCGGTTCCTCACCACTCCGCTCCACGCATCGCCACCGGTCGCGCCGGGCGCTGGTTTGCCTGTTGCTGGACGCTGCTGCCGTTCGGGCTGGCGTCGGAGCGGACGATCTCGCCCGTCTCGATCACCTGCTTGAACCGCCGCAGGTCGTCGCAGACCTGCTGCTGGGGGTCCTCACCGAAGAGCTTGGCGACCTTCGCCCCGAGCATCCCGCCCGGCGCCCGGTAACTGATCTGGACGCGCACCTCCGTGCCCCGCCCACCGGCGGCGCGCATGAACCGGACGGTGCCGGAGTTGGGCACCCGTGCGCCCGCCACCGAGCGCCAGCTGATCAGCGCGTTCGGGCGGTCGTCGACGATCTCGGCGTCCCACTCCACGCTCTTGCCGGCCGGCGCCCTCGCGATCCACCGCGACCGCCGGTCGCCCGTCATCCGCACCGACCGCAGGTGGTACATGAAGCGCGGCAGGTTCTCGAAGTCGTGCCAGAACCGGTAGACGTCCTCGATGTTCCGGTTGACCGTCACCGCAGCGTGTACCTCGTTGCCGTCCGCGCGCCGGCGCCGGGCGACGCGTACGGCGGTGTAGAGGTCGACCGCGGTGATCCCGGCGACCGCCAGGGTGGTGTACGTCAGCCGCCGTCGCCGTTCCCCGCGCCGCCGCTGCAGCGCCCGTCCGCAGGCGGCGAGGTCCATCGCGTCGCCGGCCACCCGGGTCCACGCCCCCCACCCGGCTCGGCGGGGGACGAGCAGCGCCGCGGCGTGGCCCAGTTCCCGCACCCCGGCGATCCGCAGCACGGTCTGCGCGGTCCGGGAGTCGTCGATGCCGGACAGTCGGCTGACGCGCGATCGCGCGCCGAGGGCGGCGGCGCCCAGCCCGAGGCTGAACCAGCCCAGGAACCGGGCCAGGCCCTCGGACGGGCGGTCCCGACTTGCCCGTTCGATGCCCAGGGCGTCGGTCACCGACCGCACCCCGATCGTGCTCTTTCGAGCCATCCTGCTCACTCCATTCCCCCATGGGTTGCTTCATCGGCGGGTGGACCGGCGCACCACACCCGCCCGTCGACGGGGTCCGCCCGCGGCTCGTCGCGCCCGGTGGCAACGGGCGACCGCCCGTTGCGGTGCCGGGCGCGATCTCCCCCTCGCTCGCCGTGGCCGCTCATTCCCGAAATGCGCGCGATCACGCTCGCCGGACGAGCCGCCGGAGCCGGTGGCTCGCCGTCGGACGACACACCGGCCGGACGGGCTCACGCCAGGTCACCGTCGTCGGCCAGCGCCAGGCCGGCGGCGGCCGGCAGCAGGTGCCGCACCTCCGGCTCGCCCTCGGCGAGTTCCTTGGCCCGTTCCTCGGCCTCGCGGTCGGCGGTCGTCAGCCGACCCCCGTGCTGGCGCAGGTGCTCATCCCAGGACGGCACCAGGTAGACCTCCGCGAACTGGGCCGGGCTCTCGCCCTCGCGGAAGAGTCCCCACCGCATCGCCCCGGTACGCTGCCGGAACCCGCGGACGTGGTCCATCGCATCCAGGAACTCGGCCTCCCGACCGGGCCGGACGGTGTAGGTGACCACCACCAGCACCGGCCCCACCCGGGGATCCGGTTCGAGGGCCAGTTCCAGGGGCGGCCGGTAGGTGGTCGGGTCCTTGTTCAGCCCGCGCAGGTCGGGCAGCGGCCAGATCTGCGACGTCACCGCGCCGATCAGCATCAGCGCGGCCGCCACGAGGAACGCGGCGGCCAGCCCGGCGGCGTCCGCCACCACACCCCAGGCGAACGCGCCGACGGCCTGCCCACCGCCCTGCACGATCTGGTACACGGCCAGGCCGCGGGCGCGTACCCAGCCGGGCAGGAAGAGCTGGATCTCGGCGTTGACGTTGGCGAGGACGGTCACCCAGGCCACCCCGGCCGGCAGCAGGGCGAGCAGCACCACCGGGACGATCCGCACCGACGCCACCACGATCAGCGTGCCGCCGTAGGTCGCCCCGGCCACCAGCAGGAACTGGTTGGCCGACATCCAGGTCCGGATCCTCGGCAGCAGCAGCCCACCGATGATGGCGCCCACCCCGAGCGCGGCCAGCAGCAGGCCGTACCCGCTGGAGTTCATGTGCAGCCGGCGGGCCGCCACCAGCGGCAGCAGCGCCCACAGCGCGCTCGCCGGGATCACGAACACCAGCGCGCGGCGCAGCAGCCGGCGCACGATCGGCGAGTGCCGCACGTACCGGCCGCCGGCCCGCAGCGCGGCGGTGAACCGCTCGGGCACCTCGACGGCGCGGGCGTCGCCGGGCCGCCACCGGAACAGCGCCAGCGCGAAGACCAGGAACGCCACCGCGTTGAGGGCGAAGACCGGGGCCACCCCGATGCGGGCGATCAGCACGCCGGCGGCGGCCGGCCCGACGGCCGGGCCACGTTGACGCTGATCGAGCCCAGCGCCGAGGCCGACCGGAGCTGGTCCCGGGGCACCAGCTCCGGGATCACCGCCGCCCAGGCCGGCAGGGTCAGCGCCTGTCCCACGCCGAAGGCGAAGGTGAGGGTGAGCAGCAGCGCCGGCGGCATCCGGCCGGTCGCGGTGAGCAGTGTCAGCGCCGCGGCGACCACCACCAGGAACAGCTGCACCGAGATCAGCAGGTGCCGTCGGTCGAAGGTGTCCGCGAGGGCGCCCGCCGGCAGGGCCAGCAGCAGCGTCGGCAGCAGGCTGGCGGTCTGCACCAGGGCGACCAGGGTGGAGGCGTTCGACTGGTGGATCAACAGCCACTGGGCGCCGACCGTCTGCATCCAGGTGCCGATGTTCGCGGCGAGCAGGGCCAGCCACAGGCTGCGGTAGACGGCGGTGCGCAACGGCGCCCACGCCGAGACGGTGACCTCGGCCGTGGCGCCTCCGGGTGTCACCATCGCCCGTCCGCGCGGAGCACGAGTTCGCCGGAGACGTACAGGTCGTCGGGGGCGAGCAGCAGCAGCCGTACGACCTCGGCGGCGACCTGCTCCGGCAGCGCGTAGATCTTGTCGAGGAACTCGTCGCCGACCCGTTCCTGCAACCGCGTCGGCATCGGCCCGGGATGCAGCTCCATCACCTTGATCCGGTTGCTGTGCTGGGCCTCGGCCAGCGACTCGACCAGACTGCTGCCGTAGCTCTTGGTGGCCCGGTAGATCGGGATGCCCGGCCGGGGCTTCGTCACGGCCAGCGCCCCGATGTACACCAGGTTGCCGTGACCCTGCCGGCGCAGGTGGTGCAGCGCCTCCTTGAACACGTACGTGGTGCCCAGGGCGTTGATCTCCACGGCCCGCCGGATCCGCTGCGGGGAGAGGTCCGCCAGGTCACCGCCCGCCCACATCGAGGCGCACGCCGCCACCCCGTCGATCACGTCGTACCGGTCGACCACCTCGGCGAACGCGTCCCGGACCTGCTCGTAGGAGGAGACGTCGCAGATCCGCCCGGCGCAGCCCAGCTCGTCGGCGACCGCGGCGACCTCGTCAGGCACGTCACCGAGGACGGCGACCCGGTGTTCGTCGACGAGCAGGCGGGCCACCGCCAGACCGAGACCGCTGGTGCCACCGATCACCACGAAGGTTCTGGCGCCCATGTCCCTCCCGCTGCCGGCTGCCAACGGCCCTGGCCTTCCCGCTGTCGGAGCATCCACACGTCGGGCGTCGGGGCGGCACGCCCGGGTCGGATCGCGGGCGAAGCCACCGGTACTGGTCCCGGTCAGCCGCGTCCGGCCAGGGATGTCCGCAGCTGTCGGAAGGTGATCGAGTAGCGCAGCTCCGGCACCGGCGGGATGTTGTGCTGCCAGGCCGACCGCGCCGCCCCGGCGAGCACGTACGCCGAGCGGGGCGCCAGCTCCACCTCGTACACCCGGCGCTCCTCGGCCCGGCCGCGCTGGAAGCGCAACAGGCAGGCGGAGCCCAGGGAGAGCCCGACCACGGTCGGCCCGAACGCCGGCGCGTCGCGGTGCCAGCCGATGACCGAGCCGGGCGGATAGCGGGTGACCAGGGCCTGCGCGAGCGTGGCCGCCGGCACGCCGGCGAGCCCGGCGCACCGCTCGCGGACCTCCCGCAGCTCCACCGGCAACGCCTCCGTCTCGGTGAGCTGGAAGGAGCCGTAGTCGTAGTCGAAACCGAAGCGCCGGACCGTACGCCGGGCGATCTGCCCGTGCATCCGGACCTCGAGGAAGTCGTACGCGGCCAGCGCGGTCAGCAACGACCGCTCCTCGTCGCAGCTCACCAGCTCGGGCTGGTAGGTCAGCCCCGCCGGTCGCTCGTGGGTGCCCCGCATCCGCCCCATCAGGCCGACGGTAGCGCCGACCGGCCGGTGGCGTGGCGGCATCGCCGGGCCCGCTCCGCACCGGGCACGCGGCCCGGTCCGGAGCGCTCAGAGGTCAGGCGGTCGCCATCTGACGCACGTGTCGACCCTCGGCGAACTCCTCGACCATCTTGGCGCAGAACGCCGGCAGGTCGCTGGGGCGGCGGCTGGTGACCAGGGCGTTGTCCACCTGCACCTGCTGGTCGACCCAGTTCCCGCCGGCGTTGCGGATGTCGGTGCGCAGGCTCGGGTACGAGGTGACCGTCCGACCGTCGACCATTCCGGTCTCGACCAGGGACCACGGGCCGTGGCAGATCGCCGCCACCGGCTTGGCCTGCTGGAAGAACCCCCGCACGAAGTCCATCGCCGCCGGGTTCATCCGGAGCCGGTCCGGGTTGACCGTCCCGCCGGGCAGCACCAGGGCGTCGTAGTCGGCCGGGTTGGCCCGGTCCAGCGTACGGTCGACCGGGTGGCGGTTGGCCGGGTTGACGTCGTGGTTCATGGCCTGCACCTCGCCGGCGGACAGAGAGACCAGATGCACCTCCGCGCCCGCCTGCTCCGCGGCGGACCGGGGTTGGGTGTACTCGACCTCCTCGACCCCGTCGGTGGCGAGGATCGCGATCCGCTTTCCGGCCAGCGGCTGCTGGTTGTCGCCCATGATGTGCGGCCTCCTTCGCGGCGCCGCCCTCGTGCGGCGCACGGCTGGTCCCGCACGCGTTCCCGTCGCGGGGACGGGCAAACGGTTCCGTGGGCGACCCCGGGTCAGGAAGAATGCCGTGGCCCCCGGGTCACCCGGAACGCTTCCCCACGCAGTACACGTCGCCGGAGTTGACCCGGTACGGCAGCGCCAGCAGGTGGGCGATGATCCGCTCCGCCGACACCCACTCCCCGAAGGCGAACGAGGTGTCGTCGCCCAGCGCGACGTCGAAGCCGTCGAAGCCGAGCGACGTGAGCCGGTCGACGCACCGTCGCGCCAGCGCGCGCTCGATCGTGGTGAACTCGAAGGACAGCGCCGGCAGCGGGCGGTTCAGGCCGGCCAGCACGGCGCCCTCGAAGCCCTCGACGTCGATCTTCACGAAGGTCGGTACGCCGTACCGGTTCAGCAGCGAGTCGAGGGTGACGCAGCGTACGTCGATCTCGTCGTCCCAGACCTCGTGCGCCCAACCGTCCGCGCCGTTCGCCGCCTGGAGGAAGTGGGCGGAGACGGTGGAGATCGTGGGATTACGGGAGTTGACGTGCAGGCGGACGTTCCCGGCGTACGCCCCGCACGCCGCCTCGACCAGCGTGACCTGGTCGTCGCCGGCATAGATGGCGCGGATGGCGCGGTTGCACAGCGGTTGGGGCTCCACGGCCACGACCCGGGCGCCGAGGCGGCGGAAGCTGCCGATCCGGTCGCCCACGTGCGACCCGACGTCGAAGACCAGGTCGCCCGGCGTCACGAACCGCGCGTACAACTCGTCCAGCGCGGCCCCGTGGGACGCGTCGCCGTAGGAGTGGTCCAGCGAGCGGCGAAGTGAGGACATGGCGGGATCGGCCCTGAGTGCCTGAATTGAGCGGGTATGGGCGCTCACTCGCCGACTCTAACTCGATCCGCACGGGCGGACTTCCGCTTCCGGGTCGACCGCTGCCGTAGCCCGCACCGGCTAGCGAGCGCTGCCCGCCTCCCTGAGGGTCAGTCGCAGCCAGGACGCCAGGTCCTCGAGTTCGTGGTGCACCGCGTCCGTCATCGCCGGGGTGAAGGGAACGTCCCGGTGGACCGCGTGCACGACCAGCTCGCCGCTCTTGCGGTCCGCCGTGGCGTCCACCTTCCCGACGAGCCGGTCCTCGTGCAGCACCGGCAACGCGAAATAGCCCCAGCGCCGCTTGGCCTTCGGCTTGTACATCTCCAGCGTGTACTCGAAGTCGAACAGGTCCAGGGTCCGGACGCGGTCGTGCACCAGGCGGTCGAACGGGGACAGCAGGGCGGTGCGCCCGGTGAATGGTCGGCCGATCGCCTCCGGGTCCACCCGCCACGTCCCGCTGACGCCCTCGACGACCGCCGGTTCGCCGGCATCGCCGACGTCGGCCGGCTCGTTGGGTAGGGCGGTCCCCCTGGCCCGCGCGATGCCGAGGGACCGCAGCCGGCGTTCGTTGCGGAGCCGGTGCGCCTCGTCCACCGTCAGCTCCGGCAGGTCGGCCGGGTAGATCCGCTCGGCCAGGTTCCACAGGCGCTGGCGTCCCCGGCGACCGGCGATGGCGATCTCGCCGCGCATCATGAGGAACTCCAGCATCTGGGTGACGTTGCGGTTGTTGGTCCACCCCGTCGACGGCCACGGCACCACGCTGGTGTCCGGGATGTCCCGGGACAGCAGCGGACCGGAGCGGCCGAGCAGGTCGAGGATGTCGCGCCGGAACGCGTCGTTGGCCCGCAGCCACTCCCTGGTGGTGGCGCGGCTGGGCCAGTCGGCCGCACCCGCCAGGTAGAGCCCCAGGTCGCTCACCGGCCGCACCATCGCGTTGTGCTCGAAGAGCGTCCGGTCCTGCTCCAGGGCCCGCTGCAGCTGGTCAGGGCGGTACGACGCCCCGAGGCGGCTCCAGGCGACCAGGTCCGCACTCGGTGCGACGGCGGCGGTCGGGTCGATCTGCAGGAGCGTCAGCTGCCGTACCACCGTCACGAGGTCGGTGGGTCGCGGCGCGCCCAGCAGTTGGGCGCGTACGGCGATGCGGCGCGCCTCGGTGCGATCGAGTCGGTGGACCTCCACGGCGTGAGGCTATCCGCCGTGCGCGGCGAAACCCACCCGGCGGGCCGGCGGGGTTGTCCGCCGGCCCGCGGTCCGCGGTTCAGCGCCCCGCGGGTACGGTCACCAGCTCTCCGACCGGCTCCGTCGCGGGG
>NZ_JAEVHJ010000257.1:0-9881 GCF_016802855.1 Micromonospora sp. ATA51
CACGGCGGTGCGCAGGGCGGCGGAGTAGGTCTCGGCGTGGGCGGGGGCGGCGGTCAGGGCGGTGGTGGCGGTGACGGCGGCCAGCAGGGTGGCGGCCCAGCGCAGGGTACGGGTCACGGTCGGCTCTCCCGATCAATCGAAGATAGCGGTACTTCGATATACACAGGTGTCGACCGTCATAGCAATGGTCTGCGAGCGAACAACTGCAGAACAGCGTTCCGCCGGCGGTAGGTGGTCAGCCTCTCGCCGCTGAAGCGGGCGGCCGGTACTGGTAGACCTCCGTGTCATCAAGCCTGTCAGCGAGGACGTAGACGTGCTCAACCGCGGGCGCCGCGAGGTGGCTCGCCCCGACGTAGAAGCCCGTCTGAGGTAGCTTGACCACCGCCGGTGGACTGCCGTCGGCGGTGACCTCCACTGGCATGAGTCTCCCGTCGACCGGTCCATCCAGAAACCATGCCTCTACTGCCGCCACTGCCACTCCGCGTACCGCTTGTCGGGGGCTGAGATTCGCCGCTGGCCGGGGGTATAGGAATGAGGCGTGCGGAGGCAGGAGCAAATCTGCCTCCGCACCTTCCTGTATTTGGTCACGTGTCGCAGGCGATACCGTCGCCGTCTCGGTCCAGGTCGTAGATATCGCTGCCGACCACTCGGACAGGCCCGTCGACGTAGGCGGGGCCGTTGCCGCTGCCACCAGCGCAGTCGACGTCGCTGGCGATGGGTACGCAGGCGCCGCTGTAGTTCGGGTCGCACTGCTGGGTGACCTTGGTGCCGACCCTGACGACCTGGGTGACGGGTGCCTTGGTGACCTGCGAGCGGACCAGCTTCTTGGCTGTCTGGACGCCGTCGGTCAGGGTCAACTGGTAGGTGAGGGTCTTGACTCCCGCGACCCCGCGGGTGGTCACCTTTCTGGTGCCCTTGGGTAGCGAGGAGTCGTTGACGGTCCTGGTCTGGTACGCGATCTTCTGCGTCTCGGTGACGGTCCGGGTCTCGATCACAGGGGTGGCGGCAGCCTTGGGGGTCACCGCAGTCGGCGACGGTGCTGCTGGCGTGGCGGCGAGGCCTGCCTCCGTTGCAGTCGACGGGGCATCCGCGGCCTGAATAGTCGGGGCCGGCGGGGTGGTGGCGTCCTTGTCGGAACTGGTAGGGGAGACAAGGGCGACGATGCCGGGCACCCCGCAGCACAGCACCACCAGCACCCCTGCGCTGATGAGCGCGATCTTGCCCTTGGACGCCTTCCGCCGCGCCGGCGCCTGGTTCCAGCTGGCAGCTGCTGGGAACTGCGCCGTCGGGTACGGCGGTACCTGGCTGCCGTACCCGGCCTGTGGCTGGTAGGGCGGTGGGGGCGGGGGTGGCGGAGGCGTTGGCTCTTGCCACGGGTCCTGCGGAGGCTGGTACGTCACCTGTCCGAGTGTGCTGACCAGTGTCAACGTTGGGCACCGTCCGGTCGGCCACGATGTGTATCAGCATTTCGACCGACGGTTACGGGTCCTGTTTCTGCTGCTCACCGCCCATCGAGGGCCGGAACATTCCCGAGCGTTCGACCGGACCGTGGGGGCGGCGGTGGAGAGAGTTGGCACGGGAAGCGCCGGCCCACCTGATGGCGGGCCGGCGCTCATGGTGCCGCTGGGTTCAGCAGTAGGTGTAGCTGCCGCTGCTGCCCCAGGAGCACGAGTCGATTCCCGTGCCGGCGGAGTTACGCAGGTAGGCGGCGTCGCCGCTGTTGTTCCACACGTACCAGGACAGGCCCCAGTAGAGGTTGCTGCTGGTGTTGGTGCCCTTGCCGGTGTGGATCGCGACGCTGTATCCAGGCTTGAGGTACCAGTTGGTGGTGAACTTGTAGACGTGGTTCGACTTGTCGCGCAGAGTCCAGTACTTGAGGTTGATGGTGGAGCTGCGCTTGTTGGTCAGCCGGACGTACTCGGCGTTCAGGCTGGTGTTCGACCCGGTGTCGCTGCCCGGCGAGTTGTAGTAGACCTTGGTGATCATGATGGCCGGGGTGGCGGCCTGCGCCGGCGTGGCGGCGGCGAGCGACCCGCCGACCGCGATGGCGAGCGCCGCGACGGCACCGATCAGCTTGTTCTTCAAGTGGTCCCCTTGACTCAAAGGTAGAAGCCGGCGAGAACCCATCGCCGGTAGATGCATGGCAACACATGCACGCAAGATCATAATATTGCTCAACGACAAGTTCGCGAGCCGAAACCGTCAACATCGGCGATAGTGCCGGCCCGGGCATCCGAGGCTGCCCGATCGGGACACGGCGGCGACCAGTTAGCGGAGCGGCGATCAGGTAACAGGCTGAACGATCGCTCAAGCGCCAGGGCCTACGGTCGGCTGATGGGGTTCTCCATCAAGCTGGCACCCGGGGTGCGTATCCGTGCCTCCTCTCGCGGCATCCGCACCAGTGTCGGCCCGAGGGCGGCCCGGGTGCACTTCGGCGCCGGCCGCACCGGCTTCTCCACTGGCGCGGGTCCCGTCGGCTTCTACACCTCCCTCGGCGGAGGCCGCGGCCGTAGCGGGTCCGGTGGCCGCGGTACTTCAGCGGCGGCCTATCAACGGCAGCTCGCGGCGCAGCAGCGCCAAGCCGCCCAGGCGCAGCGGGCGGAGGAGGCCCAGCATCTGGCGCAGGCGTTCCTGCGTATTCTCGACCTGCACCGGGTGAACTTCTCCGCCGCCACCCGACCGGTCGCGCCCGAGCCCGCACCACCGGACCGGGCCAGCATCTACCAGCACTACGAACAGCACGCCCTGGCCGGTGTCGGGTTCTTCGAGCGGACCAAACGGGCGCAGGCCAAACAGCGCGCCGCGCAGTGGACCGACGCCGAGGTGCGGCGGCAGTGGACCACCCTGCTCGAGCAGAAGGCCGGCTGGCAGCAATTCCTCGACCAGCGGTGGCAGCAACTGTGCAGCAACGACCCGGATGTCGTCCTGGAAACCCTCGAAGAAGCGTTCGAAGACAACGAGGCGGCGAGCGCCGCCGTCGGCGTCACCGGCGACGAGGTTTCCCTCGTGGTGCTCGTCCCCACCGTCGAGCAGGTCGTGCCCAAGCGCATGCCCACCACCACCCAGGCCGGCAACCTGTCCCTACGGAAGTTGCCCCAGCGTGACCGTGCCGCCTACTACAAGCAGTTCGTCTGCGGCCAGGTCCTCGTCACCCTGCGGGAAGCCTTCGCTGTCGCACCCGCCATCGGCTCAGCGCGAGTGGCCGTGCTGCGCCACGACGGGCCGGACAGCTATGGCAGACCCGGGGTGTCGTGCCTTCTCGCCACCGAAATCCATCGTGCATCGCTGAACGGCGTGCGATGGGCGGAAGCCGACGCTGCCGCCATCGTCAACGACACCAGCACTGAACTGCTGCTCAACCCGCGAGCTCGAACCGGCGAACTGCTACCTCTGAACCTCGCCGGCGAGTCGGCGATCACCGAACTCATCAACGCCGTTGATCTAGCCGAACTGACTGACCGCTGACCAGGAGTCGCCCTCCGCCCGTCGGGGTTGGTACCCGGTGTCGGCCTGGTCGCCGTACAGCAGAGAACTACAGCGACGCGCCCCACCGTCGTAGCCCGAGACCGGCCGGCGGAGGCTCGCCACCTGCTTGCGGAACCGTAGGCAACCTCCTCGCCGGCAATCCAGAAAGTTCAGGGACTACAGCGACGACCAGGCCGAGGCCGGAGGCAGCCATGAGGCAGCAAGCCCTTTGATCCAGGTGGGTACGAGCCGGCAGAGGACGCCTAGCGTCAGCTGCTCGACCGCACTGGTCGGCAACGATCGGCACGAGCCGACGAGGTGTGTCCGGCTCCCCCCGGCGGGGGTCGTCCCCTGCTCTGGCGCGAGGCGGGACGGCAGGCGATGATCGATCTGTGCTGAGATGCCCACTCTGCTCCAGAGACGTCGATCCAGGTGGGTCGGCGGTGCTTCGCTTCCGGCGCGACAACTCATGGAGCTACATGTGGCAGCCGTTCGTGGAGGACCTCCGTACTTCGGCACCTGACCTCCTCCATCCCGGTTGCTACGTAGAAGACCAGGGACTCGAAGCTCTTCTCGGATTGATCACCGCCAGCGACAAGCAACAGCGGGCGAGTACCTTCAGGGCCCATCAACGGATCATGGAGTTGGAACGACAGCTTGGATCGGGTGACTAGCGGCTGTTGACAGCAACGACGACAGCAACCGGCCCGGACGAGGACGCCCGCCGGCGGAAGCATGCGGACAAGCGGTCGAGGTCCCGAATGCGGACAGACGACGCCGGACGATCAGCACAGAGCTTGTAAGCGAGGTGTCGCGCCTCGGTGGGCGACCCGGGCTTACCGGGGAAGCGGGTTGGCGACGTAGACGCCCTTGCCCTGCCGGCCGTCGATCAGCCCTTCGGCCTTCAGCAGCAGCATGGCGGCGCGGATCACGGTGTTGCTGACCTTGTAGTGCTCGCAGAGGGCGGCGAACGAGGGCAGCTTGTCGCCCGGCTTCAACTGACCGGAGCTGACCTGCTCGCGGATATCCCGGGCGACCTGTAGGTAGGCAGCTTCAGACATAGGTGGTGCTCCCAGCTTGGCGGCTGGTGCAAGCAGACCATATGGCGGGCTCGACTTACAACGCTATGTGTCGTAGCTGTTGACCCTGCGCACATTGCGTCCTAAGTTGCTCGTGGGGCTACCCAGCTTGGCGGCCGGGTCGTCCTGCCGTGGGTGCCCTGTCTCCGGACACGGCTGACCGGGTGCCCACGGGACCCCAAGCGTCGGCGGGAGGCGTGATGACCGCACCGAACGATGCAAGTGATTCATCCGCAGGTGCCGTGCGGGATACCGGGCGCCAACAGCGGCAGGACAACAGCCGGCGGCGCGTGTCCTACGACGAGTACGTCCTGGCGGCGGCGCTGACCCTCGCCCGCCGACACCGGCCCCTCTGGTCATGGCGGCACTGGCGGCGCATCTGCCGTTGCGGGAGCGACCTGCCCTGCCGGAGCCGTCATCCCATCCCAATCAACCGCGGCCACTGGCCAAGCCAGGACGCGCCGCGATGACGACACACCTCCCGGTAACACCGGCCTGGACCTGCGGCGGCTGCGGTGCCGACTGGCCTTGCCAGACCCGGCGGCGGGAGCTGCGAGCCGAGTACGACCGCGCCCCGGTGTCGCTGGCCCTCTACCTGGCCGCCCAGTTCGTCGACGCCGCCCAGGACCTGGCCCACGTCCCCGCCGGCCAACTTCACCACCGCTTCCTCCGCTGGAACCGATGAGCTTCCTGCGACCCGGCGACGAGAAGTTCCACTACAGCGACGGCTCCCACAGGTGGATCCCGCCGAACCCGGACTACGACCAAGAGGTCTGGGACGAGCAGGTCCGCCAGCACAAGCAAGGCCACCTCAAGAACGAGCGCCCGAAGGTCCGCATCCAGCGCCTCGCTTGACGCCAGCAGTACAGCAGTGAAGTACAGCAACCGTGCCAGCCGAACCCGGCCGAGAAGCGCGCCAGCAGCCCGGATGACCTCGTACCGCACCCGATCCGGCCGGCTCTCCGGTAATCCATAGGTTCAGGGTTCGAGTCCCTGGCGGCCCACCACAGACCGCCTCTGAGCTGCGACAGCACAGGGACGAGATCGTCGGACACAATCACCGGGCCAGAGGCGAGTTCTCCAGGGGCGGGGTGATCGGATGAACCTGGAGTTCGCCGGCGAGATGTGGTTCTGGAAAGGGCCGGCGCCGTGGCACTTCGTCACCGTTCCCGAGGACGAGTGCGGCGAACTGGCGGCGACGTCCGCGCTGGTGACCTACGGCTGGGGCATGGTTCCGGTCCGGGCGCAGATCGGCGGGACCGGATGGCAGACGTCGCTGTTCCCGAAGGACGGGCGGTACATCGTGCCGGTGCGGGCGTCGGTGCGGAAGGCCGAAGGGCTCGAGGTGGGCGACGTGGTGACGGTCCGCCTGGCCGTCGACGTCTGACCAGCCGGCGCCGGCATCGGCACACCAGCGCCTCCCCAGCTCGGAGCAGCGCTCGCGACACACCACTGACCCGTCGTGTCGGTGTCCTTGATCCGGTTGCACACCCCGTTCACCTGGTAGGACGGTGGTGCCACCGAGCGTGGAGGAGGTACCGCATGACCAGCAAGCGCGAGACCGTGGAGGTGGATCCGGTCGTGTTCCGCGCCGTCTACGACTCGCCCGCGTCGCTGCCGGGTCGGCACCGCTGGACGACGCCGGAGCCGGACGTACGCCGGCTGGAGAAGCTGCTCGGGATGCCGGCGCGCAGCGTCGGCGCGCCGCTCTGGGTCAGCGGCGACGAGCCGGACTGCCCGAAGTGCGGCCGGCGGGTCAACTGGTACGACATCGTCGCGTCGGCGCTGCACGGCGTCCACGATCCGACGATGATCGCCCGGGTGATCCTCGGCGAGCGCAAGTACGTCAACACCGAGGTGCCGGACGCGATCCCCGGGGTGTACTGCGCCGACTGCCGCACCCCGATCGAGGGGCTGCGCAGCTTCAAGTGCCACAACTGGGCGTACGCCTTCGAGGCGCTGGAGGCGGTGGTCGAGCGGATGTCCGGGGTGACCGCCGATCCGGTCAGCCAGCCCGGTCATTCCCAAGGAAAACCCCAGGTGCACGGAGTATGAACAGATGGTGAGGTGATTCATGACCGACGCCATCATGACCGACGTTCCCGACATCAGCGTCGACTGGTACCGCGACATCGTCGACTTCGCCGACGGCACACCGCAACCGGTGCACTGGTTCGCCACCCACTTCACCGAGGGGGCGGTCCTGCTGCTCGGCGTACTGCTGGTGGTCGCCGCGGCGACCCGGCTGGTCGGCGGCGACATCCGGGGCCGGGCGCTGGCGCTGGCCGCGCCGGTGTCGGTGCTGCTGGCGTACGGCGGCAGCGAGGGGCTCAAGGACCTGGTCGCCGAGGACCGGCCCTGCCGCAGCCCGGCGGACCTGATGATCGTGGCCGCCCACTGCCCGCCGGTGGGCGACTGGTCCTTCCCCAGCAACCATGCCACCATCGCCGGGGCCCTGGCCGCCGCGACCCTGCTGTTGCATCGCCGGATCGGACTGGTCGCCGCCCCGCTGGCCCTGCTCGCCGCGCTCTCCCGCACCTTCATCGGCGTGCACTACCCGCACGCTGCATGCCGCGTACGAACGGCTGGTCAACGCCATCCACAACGAGGACACCCTGGCGAACTACCACAACGAGGGCCGCCGCCTCGGTCGGCTGATGTACGAGGGGCGCTGGCTGGACCCGCAGGCGCTGATGCTGCGCGAGTCGTTGCAGCGCTGGGTCGGCACGGCGGTCACCGGCGAGGTGACGTTGCGGCTGCGCCGGGGCGACGACTACTCGATCCTGGACACCACCGGCCCGGCGTTCAGCTACCACCCCGACAAGCTGTCGATGGAGCGTACCGAGGACTCGGCGTTCGGCCCGTCGGACCGGATCGGCCAGCTCACCATGCGCAACCTGGACATCGCCGACTCGCGGGCGAAGCTGGAGCAGTACGCCACCCTCGGCATGGTCGGCGGCGCGACCCCCCAGCGGATGGTCGGCGCCGCGCAGGCAGCCTCGACCGGGCTGATCGGTGCGATGCCAAAGGGCGGCGCGGAAGCCATCGCCTCCCGGGGCGTCTCCTCCGCCGACGACGAGGCACTCGACCGCGCCGCGATGGAGTTCGGCGTCGACTGAGCGACGCCTCGGGAAGGGATCAGTAGCGCCGGGCAGTTTGAGTACGCACACCAGCCTCGGGGCGATCTTCCGGGCCGTGGCGGCCCTCGGCGTGGACGCCGTGCTGCTCTCCCCGTCCTGCGCCGACCCGCTCTACCGGCGCAGCGTCCGGGTCAGCACGGGTGAGGTCTTCGCCGTCCCGTACGCGAAGGTGGACCCCTGGCCGGACGCCCTGGCCCAGGTCCGGGCGGCCGGTTTCACGGTGCTGGCGATGACGCCCGCCCCGGACGCGCTGCCGATCCAGCGGCTGGACGCGGCGCAGCGGGCCCGCGCGGCCCTGCTCATGGGCGCCGGGGGCGGGCCTGACCCGGGCCGCCATGGACGCCAGCGACGTCCGGGTGGTGATCCCGATGCGGCGCGGAGTGGACTAGCTCAACGTCGCCGCCGCCACCGCGGTGGCCGGCTGGGAGCTGGGCCGCGACGACCCGCTGTGACGCTGCCCTTCGGGATCGAGGGTGACGCAGGGTAGCGTATCGGCCGTGTTCCCTACCGTCCGTGAGGTCCTCGCGCTCGACCCGGTCCGCCACGGCGCCCCCCGCCTGGTCGCCGGGGAGGCCGGGCTGGACCAGCCGGTGCGCTGGGTGCACGTGACCGAGGTGCCGGACATCGCCACCCTGCTCAACGGGCGGGAGCTGGTGCTCACCACCGGCATCGGGCTGCCCGCCGACGACGCCGGCCTGCGCGCGTTCATCGGCGACCTGGCCGACGTCGGGGTCTCCGGCCTGGTGGTGGAGCTGGGTCGCCGGTACGTCAGCGGGGTGCCCCGGGTGATGGCGGCCGCCGCCGAACGGCGCGGCCTGCCGCTGGTGGAGCTGCGGCGGGCCACCCCGTTCGTCCGGATCACCGAGGCGGTGCACGCGCTGATCGTGGACGCCCAGCTCACCGAGCTGCGGGCCACCGAGGAGATCCACCAGCGGTTCACCGAGCTCTCGGTGGAGGGCGCCGACGCCGCCGAGGTGGTCCGGCAGGCCGCCGAGCTGGCCGGCAGCCCGGTGGTGCTGGAGAACCTGTCCCGGCAGGTGCTCGCGTACGACCCGGCGGGGGAGAACGCGGAGCTGCTGCTGGACGGCTGGGAGCAGCATTCCCGGCGGATCCGGCCGACCGGCCGGACCGCGTACGACCCGGACAGCGGCTGGCTGGTGACCACCGTCGGCGCCCGCGGGCAGGACTCTACGCCGACGACTGGGTGACCCGGCAGGGGCTGGACCTCGCCCCGCACCTCGCCACCATCGACCGCTTCCTGGCCACCGGCGCTTGGCCGGCCTGACCGGACGAGCGCGGATCAGCGCGGGTCGACCCGTTCGGCGAGACCCGGGTAGCGCACCACGAAGCCGTCCGGGTCCACGTCCAGGTCCGCGGTGAAGGTGTCGCTGGCGAAGCGCACCCGGCCGGGCCCGAGCGGGGTGTAGACCTGCTCGGCGGGGACCACGGCCAGGCTGGGCACGAGCACCCAGGCGACGGTCACCCGGCGGGCCTGGTCCGCCGGCGCCCGGCTCAGCCCGAGGCGGCGTACGGGCAGGGTGTTGAACAGCGGGGAGCCGCCCAGGTCGAGGTCGAGCGCGTCGGCCAGCCGGCCCGGGTCGTCCGTGCCCGGCAGCCCGGCCGGGGCGTGCCCGGCCGCGCGCAACGTCGCGTCCAGGTCACCCTGCTCGCCGGTCCGCACCCGCCAGCCGTTCCCGGTGCGTTCCAGCCGTACGCTCCGCGACCAGCCGGCCCCCTCGGCCTCCGCCTCCAGCCGGGTGGCCGACCAGTCCTGACCGACGGTGAGCTGGTACCGGCAGGTGTACGGGATCGGGTCCACCGCCAGCGCCACACCCCGCGCGGCGAGTCCCTGTCGGCTGTCGAGGACGACGTGCTCGGCCCCGGCGGTGTCCGTCCTGGTCCAGAAGAGCGACTGCGGCATGGTCGGCATGAACCGGACGTTACGCGACGGCGCGGACATCGGCGCGGGATGCCAAAACGCCGCCGCGGAGCGGGTGCTCCACGGCGCGTCCGGTGTTCAGGTCAGTGGGTACGCGCCGGCGGTCGCCCGCCGAAGCCCCGCCGGTCGTCGCGCGGCCGGTCGTCGCGCGGCCGGTCGTCCCGGCCCCGCCCCTCGGAACGGAACCCGCCCCGGGGGTCCGCCGACCGGAAGTCGCCGCCCCGCTCGCCGAACGTGCGCTCGCCCCGGGCGTCCCGG
>NZ_JAEVHJ010000258.1:0-9859 GCF_016802855.1 Micromonospora sp. ATA51
CGGCCTGGCCGCGCAGCTCGGCGACCGCGCCGCCGGCACGTACGCCGACGCCAGCGGCAAGATGTCGTCGCCGTCACCGACGACGCCGCCGCCCGCCAGGTCCGCGCCGCCGGCGCCACCCCGAAGCTCGTCGCCCGCGGCGCCGCCGAGCTCAACCGGGCCACCGTCGAGCTGGAGAGGTCCGCCAAGATCCCCGGCACCGCCTGGTGGACCGACCCGGTCACCAACCAGGTCGTCATCTCGGTCGACAGCACCGTCACCGGCGCCAAGCTGGACAAGGTCAAGGCCGCCGTCGCCCGCACCAACGGCGCGGTCCGCCTCATCTCCGAGCCCGGTGTGCTGAGCACCCGGCTCAACGGTGGCCAGGCGATCTACGCCGGTGGCGGCGGTCGCTGCTCCCTCGGCTTCAACGTGCGCAACAGCGCTGGCACCTACTACTTCCTGACCGCCGGGCACTGCACCAACATCTCGGCGAGCTGGTACACCAACTCCAGCCAGACGACCTACATCGGCCCCCGCGTCGGCACCAGCTTCCCGGGCAACGACTACGGCATCGTCCGGTACGACAACACCGGCCTGTCCCACCCCGGCACCGTCTACCTCTACAACGGCACCTCGCAGGACATCACCGGTGCGGGTAACGCCTACGTGGGCCAGTCGGTCAAGCGCAGCGGCAGCACCACCGGCGTGCACAGCGGCAGTGTCACCGCCACCAACGCCACGGTGACCTACGCCGAGGGCAGCGTCTACGGCCTGATCAAGACCACGGTCTGCGCCGAGCCGGGCGACAGCGGCGGCTCGCTCTTCGCTGGCAGCACCGCGCTGGGCATGACCTCCGGCGGTAGCGGCAACTGCTCCTCCGGCGGCACCACCTACTTCCAGCCGGTCACCGAGGCGCTCAGCGTCTACGGCGTCAGCGTCTACTGAGCCACCCCATGGGAGCGGGCCGCCGGGTGACCGGCGGCCCGTTCCGTGCCGCTTCCCCGCGATCAGCGGACTGGGCGGCCCGGCCCGGGGTACCTTCCGCCCGGTGAGCGCCCCCGTGACGGCCGGTCCCGTCGGCGGACCGGGGCGGTGCGCTGGGGCTGTTCCGGGCCGGGGAGCGGGCGCACGGCTTCGTCGAGGTCTACCAGGTGCCGTCCTGGGAGGAGCACCCGCACCACGGCGGCGGGCTCACGGGAGCCGACCAGGCCGTCGAGGAGCGGGCCCGCGAGCTGGTCGACGGTGCTCCGCAGGTGCGGCATCTGCTGTCCGCCGACTCGGACTGACGGGCGGGCCGGGGTCGGCGGATCGCGCGAGCTGCGCCCGCCGGGCGGAGAGCACCGCCAGCAGCGGCCAGAGCGCGACCGCCACCGCCGTCACCCGCTCGGCCAACCCGGTCCGGGACCCTCCGGTGACCTCGAACGCGAACTAGCCGAACAGGCTCAGCAGCAACGCGGTGACGCTGAGCGCCACCGGTCGGCGGAACGCCCAGGGCGGCTCCGGGCGGGCGGGGTGCCCGGCGTCCGGGCCACGCGGCAGCCACAGCGCCGAACAGGCCGGCCAGAGCGTCAGGGCGAGCACGGCCACGGTCGCCACGGTGCCGTGGCCGGGGGAGCCGCCGACCTTCGGTCGCGGGAAGGCGACCAGCGCGATGGTGGCCACTCCGCCGACGGCCAGCAGGAAGCGGCTGGGCAACCCGGCCGCGTGCAGCACGGCGGCGGTCGCCAGGTAGCAGCAGCCGAGCAGCACCAGACAGCCGACCATGATCCAGGCGTCGGTGGCGCCCTGCCCGGCCAGCTCGCTGATGGTGTCCCGGATCGGGTCGTAGCCGGTGGGCTGCCGGGCGCCCGCGACCGTCGCGCCGGTCACGAGCAGCACCGGTGCCGCCCCCGCCATGACCACGGCCCACGTCGGTACGGCACGCATCCGGTCACGGTAACCGGCCGGGCGGTCCATCCGTCGTGGTTCGCCCGTTGGTCCGGCGACGAATCGCACCCGCGTGCCGGGTGCCCGGGAGGAAGGGCGGCCGCCCCTGACAGAATGACCGGTGAGGACTGTTCCACGATGAGGAGTTGCCAGCCGTGATCCGTACCCACAATGCCGGAAGCCTGCGCGCCGCGGACGCCGGCTCGACGGTGACGCTCGCCGGGTGGGTGGCCCGCCGGCGCGACCACGGCGGGGTCATCTTCGTCGACCTGCGCGACGGCTCCGGCGTGGTCCAGGTGGTCTTCCGCGAAGAGGACGCGCACGCGCTGCGCAACGAGTTCTGCGTGCAGGTCACCGGCGAGGTGACCCGGCGTCCCGCCGGCAACGAGAACCCGGACCTGCCCACCGGCGAGGTCGAGGTGACCGCCAGCGAGCTGGAGGTGCTCTCCGAGGCGGCCCCGCTGCCGCTGCCCGTGGACGACCAGATCGAGGCCGGCGACGACATCCGGCTCCGGTACCGCTACCTCGACCTGCGCCGCAGCGGCCCGGCCAGCGCGATGCGGCTGCGCTCGCGGGCCAACCAGCTCGCCCGGGGCGTGCTGCACGAGCGCGACTTCCTGGAGATCGAGACGCCGACGCTGACCCGCTCCACCCCGGAGGGCGCCCGCGACTTCCTGGTCCCGGTCCGCCTCCAACCGGGCAGCTGGTACGCGCTGCCGCAGTCGCCGCAGCTGTTCAAGCAGCTGTTGATGGTCGGCGGCATGGAGCGGTACTACCAGATCGCCCGCTGCTACCGGGATGAGGACTTCCGGGCCGACCGGCAGCCCGAGTTCACCCAGCTCGACATCGAGATGTCCTTCGTCACCGAGGACGACGTGATCGACCTCGGCGAGGCGATCGTCTCGGCGCTCTGGAAGGACCTGGCCGGTCACGAGATCTCCCGGCCGATCCCGCGGATCACCTGGCACGACGCGATGGCCCGGTACGGCTCGGACAAGCCGGACCTGCGCTACGGCGTCGAGCTGACCGAGCTGACCGACTACCTGCGCGGCACCGAGTTCCGGGTGTTCGCCGGCGCGATCGACGCGGGCGGCTACGTCGGCGCGGTCGTCATGCCCGGCGGCGCCGCGCAGAGCCGTAAGGAGCTGGACGGCTGGCAGGACTGGGCCAAGGCGCGCGGCGCGCGCGGCCTGGCGTACGTGGTGCTCGACGCGGAGACCGGCGAGGCGCGTGGGCCGGTGGCGAAGAACCTCTCCGCCGAGCACCTGGGTGGGCTCGCCGACGCGGTCGGCGCGAAGCCGGGCGACGCGGTCTTCTTCGCCGCCAGCGCCACCACGCGGGAGGCGCAGGAGCTACTCGGCGCGGCCCGGATCGAGATCGCCAAGCGGGCCGGCCTGATCGACGAGAGCGCCTGGGCGTTCTGCTGGGTGGTGGACGCGCCCATGTTCGAGCGCACCGACGAGGGCGGCTGGACGGCCGTGCACCACCCGTTCACCTCGCCGAACGCCGAGTGGGTCGACCGGTTCGAGGAGGCCCCCGACCGGGCCCTGGCGTACGCGTACGACATCGTCTGCAACGGCAACGAGATCGGCGGCGGCTCCATCCGTATCCACCGGGGCGACGTGCAGAAGCGGGTCTTCGACCTGCTCGGCATCACCCCGGAGGAGGCGCAGGACAAGTTCGGCTTCCTGCTGGAGGCGTTCAAGTACGGCGCCCCGCCGCACGGCGGCATCGCGTTCGGCTGGGACCGGGTCTGCATGCTGCTCGCCGGCGCGGACTCGATCCGCGAGGTGATCGCCTTCCCGAAGACCCGCGGTGGCTTCGACCCGCTGACCGGCGCGCCGACGCCGATCACCGCGCAGCAGCGCACCGAGGCGGGCATCGACGCCAAGCCGAAGGCGCCGACCGGGGTGCACGCCGGCACCGCCGGTCCGGTGGCTCCGGTCGCCGACCCCACCTGAGCCGTCCCCACGTGATCGAGCGGTCCGCGTCATGATGACGCGGACGCTGACCTTTTCGGGAACGGGGAACAGGATGACACTGCTCGTGGTGGGGGCCAGCGGCTTCCTCGGCGCCGAGATCTGCCGGCAGGCGGTGGCCGCGGGGCAGCGGGTGGTCGGGACGTACCACTCGGCCGCCGTCGCGGTGCCGGGCGTCGAGGCGCGCCGGCTCGACGTCACCGACCGGTCCGCCGTGCGCGCGCTGGTCACGGCGGTACGCCCCGACGCCGTCATCGGCACCCCCTACCGGTACGACGACTGGGCGGTCACCGCGGACGGGGCGGCCCACGTGGCGTTCGCCGCCGCCGAGCTGGGGGCCCGCCTGGTCCACCTGTCCAGCGACGCGCTGCACGCCGGCCGGTCGGCGCCCTATCCGGACGACGAGCCGCCCACCCCGGTGTTCCCGTACGGGGCGGCGAAGGCGGCGGCGGAGACCGCGGTCCGGGCGGTCGACCCGGGCGCGGCGCTGGTGCGCACGTCGCTGATCCTCGGGGAGGGGAGCAAGCAGATCCAGCTCTGCCGCGACGCGCTCGCCGGCCGGGCCGCCCTGTTCATGGACGAGCTCCGCTGCCCGGTGGACGTGGTCGACGTGGCCGCCGCCGTCCTCGAACTGGTGCCGTCGGGGTACGCCGGGCCGCTCAACGTGGCCGGCCCGGACGCGGTCAGCCGCGCCGAGCTGGGCCTGCTGGTGGCCCGCCGGGAAGGGCTCGACCCGGCCGGGATGAAGACCACCACCAGCGCCGCGTCCGGCCTGCTCCGCCCCACCGAGGTACGCCTCGACTCCACCCGCGCCGCCGGCCTGCTGCGCACCCGGCTGCGCGGGGTCCGCGAACTTCTCGCCGCCTGACCCGTTCATCGCCGCTGGCGTCGGATCACGCACACTTCCTGTGCATAACTATTGTGCACGGGAAGTGTGCACGGATATTGTGCAAGCATGGAGAACGAAAATCCGGGGACCCGGCCCGAGCCCCGTGCGGTGCGGATCGACCACCGCCAGGTGCGGGTGCTCGCCCACCCGCTGCGCATGCGCCTGGTCGGCGCCCTGCGCGTGAAGGGCCCGGCCACCGCCACCGCCCTCGCCGAGCTGCTTGGCACCAACACCGGCGCCACCAGCTACCACCTCCGCCAGCTGGCCGAGGTCGGGCTGGTCGTCGAGGACACCGACCGGGGCACCGGCCGGCAGCGCTGGTGGCGGGCCGCGCACGACGTCACCAACTGGGAGCCGACCGACTTCGACGACGACCCGGACGCCCGGGCGGCCATCGAGTGGATCCAGGGCGACCAGGTGCGTCTCCTCGTGGAGCACGCCGAGCGGTGGTTCGCCATCCAGCACGAGTGGTCGCCCGCCTGGCGGGACGCCCTCGGCATGGGCGACATCTTCATGACGATCCCACCGGCCCGCCTGGAGGAGCTCAAGGCTGAGCTGTGGCAGGTCCTGGAGCGCTACCGCGCCGAATCGGATCCCGCTGAGCCGGACGCCGCGCCGGTGCAGGTCTTCCTCGCCGCCTACCCGTTGTTCCAGGAGATGCGATGAGCGCGCTGTCCGTACGCCAGGTCCGGTTCCGCTACCTCACCCTCTACGGCCTGCGCTGGCTGCCCGCCGGCCTGATGATCCCCGTGATGATCCTGCTGATGCAGGAACGCGGCCTGTCGCTCACCCAGATCGGCCTGGTCGGCACCGCCCAGGGCCTGATCGTGCTCGCGCTGGAACTGCCGACCGGTGGCCTCGCCGACGCGCTCGGCCGCAAGCCGGTGCTCGTGGCCGCCTGGATGGTCTGCCTGGTCTCGCTGGCCATCTTCGCGGTGGCCGGCTCGTTCTGGCTCTTCTTCCTGTCCTGGGCCCTGCAGGGCGTCTACCGGGCGCTGGACAGCGGCCCGCTGGAATCCTGGTACGTCGACGCCACCCTCGCCGCCGACCCGAAGGCCGAGTACGAGCGGGCCCTGGGGTACGCCGGCACCGTCATCGGCGTCGCCATTGGCGCCGGTGCGCTGCTCAGCGGCGGCCTGGTCGCGCTGGGTCCGGTCGGGCCGATCAGCGCGCTGACCCTGCCCGTGCTGGTGGCCATCGCCCTCCAGACGATCGCCCTGGTCGTCCTGCTGCGTCTGCTGGTGGAGACCCGGCCGGCCAGGGGCGCCGACGCGCTGCGGGCCTCGATGGTCGAGGCGCCCCGGATGGTCGGGCAGGCGGTCGGACTGCTGCGCCGCTCCCGGGTGCTGCTCGCCCTGGTCTGCGTCGAGCTGTTCTGGGGCTTCGGGATGGTGACCTTCGAGTCGCTGCTGCCGGTCCGCCTCGCCGAGGTGGTCGGGGACGCCGACCGGGCGGCGGCGCTGCTCGGCCCGGCCAGCTCGGTGGCCTGGCTCGCCAACGCGGCGGGCGCCGCGCTGACCCCGCTGCTGCTGCGTTGGCTCGGCGCCGCGCCCGCCGCCGCGTTGCTGCGGATCCTGCAGGGCGTGACGGTGGTCGGGATGGGTGTCTTCGCCGGCCCGGTCGGGGTGCTCATCGCCTACCTGGCCTGCTACACCGTGCACGGCGCGTCGAACCCGCTGCACATGGGGCTGCTGCACCGCCAGGTCGACGGGCCGTACCGGACCAGCGTGATCTCGCTGAACTCGATGATGGCCCAGCCGGCCGTTGCACTCGGCATGGTCGTCCTGACCACGCTGGCGGACCGCAGCAGCGTCAGCACCGCCATGTTCGTCGGCGCGGTGGTGCTCGCCCTGGCCGCCCCGCTCTACCTGCCGGCCTGGCGCGCCGGGCGGGCCGCGACCGCCGACGGGAGCGGGACCCCGCCGGTCGGCCCGGGCGCGCCGGTCGCCGAGCCCGAGCTCGCCTCGGGGCTGGCCGATTCCGCGGCACCGGCCACCGGAGCCGTCTCTCCCGAGACCGTTCCGACCGCCGAAGTGACCGCCACCCGGAGCCGCTGACCCGCTGCCGCCACGACCCGACCCGCCGGTCTCCGCCCGGTGGGTCGGGTCGCCGGGGATGCGGTCAGCCGAGGTGGACCGAGCTGCGGTGCTCGGTGCCGGTGTAGCCGAGCCGGCGGTAGAGCCGGATCGCCCCGACGTTGTCGGTGTAGACGCCGAGCGCGACGTGGTCGTACCGGGCGACCAGGGCGCGGGTCATCCCGGCGGTCAGCGCCGCGCCGAGACCCCGGCCCCGCCGGTCGATCGCCACCGTCAGGCCGGCCAGGAAGCCGATGTCGCCCCGGCTGCGGTCCGCGCCGCAGGCGACCAGGCGGTCACCGTCGCGGATGCCGTACCAGTCGACGATGCGCGGGTCGCCGGGCCGGGAGGTGGTGGTCGGGAAGGACTCCTCGATCAGCGCCGCCAGCGCCGGGTGGTCGGCCTCGGTGAGGCGTACCACCCGCTCCTCCTCCGGCCGGGGCGGCGGGGGCGTGGTGGTCCAGAGGAAGTCCCACTCGTCGAGCCGGGCGATGGTCAGCCGCCCGGCCAGCTCCTTTGCCGTGGTGCGGGGCAGGTGCAGCCACTGGCCCGGCCGCAGCACCCCGTCCGCCACGAGACCGGCGAAGACGTCCACCGCCGGAGCGGCCGGCCCCAGTGCCCCACCCGCCGGGCCCTGCTCCGGGGGGAGGAGCCACCCCACCGCCCCGTCCCGGCGCAGCCCCGCGGCTGGTGGTCCCGCCAGAGCGCGTGCCGGGCGTACGGGTGGTGTCCGGTGGCGGCCAGGAGTGCGTCCCGTCCCACCAGGACCTGGTCGGCAGTGATCATGCGGCCAGCCTAGAACGCCGACCGGGGCGTCGACGGAGCCCGGGGGTGGGCCGGTCCACGGTGGAGATTGGCGAAGAGACCGATTGGGTACATCACATGCCGACCTACTGGGACCCCCCACCGGAGGAACGACATGCTCGCCATTCTCGCGGCCATCGTGTTCGGCTTCGCGCTGCTGCTCGATTTCCTGAACAGCAACCTCGGCGCCCCCGACCTGTTCAACAACTGGACCCTGGCCCTCATCGGTTTCCTGCTGCTCTCGCTCTACCTGGCCGGGGTCGGCTCCGGCCCGCGCGGCGCTGGCGGCGGCCGCTGGTACCGGGGTCGCCGTCCCGGTCGGGGCTGACCGGATCCGATCACCGCTGGCCGGGCCGGCGGCGCGATTCCAGCGCCGTCAGCCCGGCCCGGTACTGTCTTCGTGATGGAGTCCGACGCCCTTTTCACCTTCGGCGAACCCGCCGGGGCGCCCAGCGCCCCCGCGGGTTCCGGTGGCGTCGACGCGTTCACCGCCGCCGGCGCGGATTCCCCGCTGCCGGTCCGGATGCGGCCGGCCAGCATCGACGAGCTGGTCGGGCAGGATCATCTGCTCGCGCCGGGCGCGCCCCTGCGGCAACTGGTCGGCGGCGCGGCGCCCATGTCGGTGATCCTGTGGGGGCCGCCGGGCAGCGGCAAGACCACGATCGCCCACCTCGTCGCCCGGGCCACCGACCGTCGCTTCGTCGCCATGTCAGCCCTCTCCGCCGGGGTGAAGGACGTCCGGGCGGTGATCGAGACCGCTCGCCGGCAGCGCCGGGCGGGCGGCCCGCAGACCGTGCTCTTCATCGACGAGGTGCACCGGTTCAGCAAGACCCAGCAGGACTCGCTGCTCGCCGCGGTGGAGGACCGCACGGTCACGCTGCTGGCGGCGACCACTGAGAACCCGTACTTCTCGGTCATCTCGCCCCTGCTGTCGCGGTGCGTGCTGCTCACCCTCCAGCCGCTGGACGACGACGCCGTACGCGGCCTGCTGCGCCGCGCGGTCGCCGACGAGCGCGGCCTGCGCGGCGCGCTCACCCTGGCCACCGACGCCGAGGACCATCTCGTACGCCTCGCCGGCGGGGACGTCCGCAAGGCGCTGACCGCCCTGGAGGCGGCCGCCGCCACCGCCACCGCGCTCGGCACCGGCCGGATCGACCTGGCGACCGCCGAGCAGGCGGTCGACGTCGCCGCGGTCCGCTACGACCGCGACGGCGACGCCCACTACGACGTGACCAGCGCGTTCATCAAGAGCATGCGCGGCTCGGACGTGGACGCGGCACTGCACTGGCTGGCCCGGATGCTGGTGGCCGGCGAGGACGCCCGGTTCATCGCCCGCCGCCTGGTGATCTTCGCCAGCGAGGACGTGGGAATGGCCGACCCCACCGCATTGAGCGTGGCCACCGCCGCCGCCCACGCCGTGGAGTACGTGGGCTTGCCCGAGGCACAGCTCAACCTGGCCCAGGCGGTGATCCACCTGGCCACCGCCCCGAAGTCGAACTCGGCCACCACCGCCATCGGCGCCGCCATCGCCGACGTGCGGGCCGGTCGCGGCGGCGCCGTCCCCCGCGCCCTGCGCGACGCGCACTACTCCGGCGCGCGGGGCCTCGGGCACGGCGCCGGCTACCGCTACCCGCACGACGACCACCGCGGTGTGGTCACCCAGCAGTACGCTCCGGACGACCTCGTCGGGACCGACTACTACCAGCCCAGCGGGCACGGGGCCGAGCGGTCGGTGGCCACCCGGCTGCCGCTGCTGCGCCGGATCGTCCGGGGGCTGCCCGTACCGGCGGGGCGGGCGGAGCAGCCCGCACCGGTCGCCGTGAACGGCCGGCACCCGGCGGGTCCGGAGCAGGTCGGCGGGGTGGATGAGGGCGGCAGCGACGCCGTCGGGGAGGGTCAGCAGTGATGGCGCGTGGTCCGGAGCGGCCGGAGGACGGCCCCGACGAGCGGCGGGACCCTCGTGCCAAGGCCGCCGGTGGGGGCGGGGCAGGGCCGACGCCGAGCCGGAGGACGCGGTCGCCGGCGAGGAGTTCGGCTGGATCGACGACCTGCGGACGGCCAAGCAGCAGCGGGCGGAACTCGAGCGGCGGGACCCTCGTGCCAAGGGCCGCCGGTGGGGGCGGGGCAGGGCCGACGCCGAGCCGGAGGACGCGGTCGCCGGCGAGGAGTTCGGCTGGATCGACGACCTGCGGACGGCCAAGCAG
>NZ_JAEVHJ010000259.1:0-9828 GCF_016802855.1 Micromonospora sp. ATA51
CGGGGCCGGGCCGACCGCACCAGCCGACCGTCGCCCTGCCGGTGATCGGGCCGGGTTCCGCGCCGACGCCCGCGCGCCCGCGGTTCGCCGGCACCCTGACCACCCGGGCGGTGCTGGTCACCTGCGCGGTCGCGCTGGTGTCGGTGCTGGTGACCGCGCTGGTCGCGGTCCCCCTCGCGGTACGCGGCGCGGAGCGGCGCGACCAGGCGGCCCTCGCCGCCCAGGCCCGCCTCGCCGCCGACGTGCTGCGGGTCCGCCCCGCCCGGCAGCGGGACAACGCCGGGGACCGGCTGATCCGCCAGCTCCGCCAGCAGGACATCGACGTGTACGTCGTCCGCGCCGGTCAGGTGGACCGCCCCGGCCTGCCCCGGCAGGTGGTGACCCGGGTGGCGACCGGCAAGGACGTCTCCGGGCGGCGGCTGGTGAACGGCGAGCGGGCCCTGGTCGAGGGGCGGGCGCTGCCCGGCGGCGACGGCGTCGTGCTGACCCGGGCCACCAGCAGCGGGCCGTGGCGGCAGGTGCTGCGCAGCCTCTGGCTCCCGTTGCTGGCCGGGCTCGCCGCCGGGGTGGCGGCCGGGCTGCTGCTCGCCCGCCGACTGGCCCGGCCGATCCGGACCGCGGCCACCGCCGCCGCCCGGCTGCGCGCCGGGGACCGGGCGGTACGCGTACCGGTCGAGCCGCCGGACGAGGTGGCCGACCTGGCGTACGCGCTGAACGGCCTGGCCGCCGCGCTGGCCACCAGCGAGGGGCGGCAACGCGAGTTCCTGCTCTCGGTCTCGCACGAGCTGCGCACCCCGTTGACCGCGATCCGCGGTTACGCCGAGGCGCTCGCCGACGGGGTGATCGACGCGGACGGGGTGCCCGACACCGGCCGGACCATGCTCGCCGAGGCCGAGCACCTGGACCGGCTGGTCAGTGACCTGCTGTCGCTGGCCCGGCTGGAGGCCGCCGACCTCCCGCTCGAACCGGTCCCGGTCGACCTGGCCCGGTTGGCCGCCGAGGCGGAACGGACCTGGTCCGACCGGTGCGCCGCGCTCGGGGTGACGTTCCGGCTGGAGGTGCCGTCCGGGCCGGTGCCGGCGTACACCGACCCGGGGCGGATCCGGCAGGTGCTCGACGGCCTGCTGGAGAACGCGCTGCGGGTCGTACCGCCGGGGGCGCCGGTGGTGCTCGCGGCCCGGCCGGCCGGCGCGGACCCGGCCGCCGGCGGGATCGTCGAGGTCCGCGACGGCGGACCGGGCTTCACCGACGACGACCTGGCGGTGGCCTTCGAGCGCGGCGCGCTGCACCAGCGGTACCGGGGGGTGCGCAAGGTGGGCAGCGGGCTCGGGCTGGCGCTCGCCGCCGGGCTGGTCCGCCGGCTCGGCGGCGACATCGCCGCCGGCCACGCGCCGGAGGGCGGGGCGGCCTTCACCGTCCGGCTGCCCGGAGATCCTTACCTGACCCGTACACCGGGCTGACGGTCCGCTCGCCGGAACGCGGGACGCTGATGCTCCACGGACGAGAGGAACACTGATGGCACGTCAGGGAATCGTCACCGGCGTCACCGCGCTGCTCGCGGCGGCCGCGCTCGGCCTCGCCGGCTGCGGCCCGGCCCGACTGGCCCAGGATTCGGCGAAGGAGACCGCGGTCGAGGTCGCCGCCGCCATGGGCGCGGACGGTCAGGCGCTCGCCGCGCTGGGCTTCGACGCCGCCGACCTGGACGTGGACCCCGTCGCCGCGCCCGCGTCGTCCTCCGCCGAGCCGGAGCCGTCCACCTCGGCCGGTCCGAAGGACAAGCGCGGTGATCGCGGCCAGGAGTGGCGCAAGCGGCACCGAGCCCGGGTGCTGTTGCGCAAGAACACCCTGCACGGCGAGGTCGTGGTCCAGACCAGGGACGGCGGTACGAAGACCGTCGCAGTCCAGCGCGGCCAGGTGACCGGGATCGACGCGAAGTCCATGACCGTCAAGTCGACCGACGGCTTCACCATGACCTGGACCTTCGGCGACGACCTCCGGGTGGTCGAGCGGCGTACCACGATCCAGTCGACGGACGTCAAGGTCGGCACCACGGTCGGCGTGGCCGGCGCCAAGGACGGCGACGGCGGCGTGGCCCGGCTGGTCGTGGTCCCGTTCAAGCAGAACTGACGGCCGACCGGGCCCCTCCACGGGGATGGGGCCCGGTCGCCGGGGTCAGTAGACCCGGGAGCCGATGAAGTCGTCGTGGCCGTAGCCCACCGGGTTGGCGAACGACCGCGACTCGAAGGACCACTGCTGGCGGGTGCTGGTGGAGCAGCTGGCCAGCCGCAGCCGCGGGGTGCCCAGCCACGGGTTGTCGAACGCCACGCAGAGGTTGGTCGCGCCGGCCGGCTTGAGCTGGCTGCCGGCGAAGACGAACTGCTGGTTGGGCCCGCCGTGGCAGTCGTAGATGTTGACCGCCGTGCCGGAGGTCAGCGACCCGCCGGAGACGTCCAGGCAGCGGTCGTGGGAGAGCTCCGAGTGCAGCGACTGCCGGGTCGGGTCGTACCAGAAGCCCTGGTTACGGCCGCCGTGGCAGGCGTACGACTGCTGGACGGTGCCGTTGCGCGAGTCGTAGCCCTTGCCGTCCACGCAGGTGCCGGTGGCCGCGTTGCGGAGCTGCCTGAACTCCATCAGCCCGGGCTGGAGCACGCCCTGGCCGGTGCTGGCCGGGTCGACGCAGGTCGCCTTCTCCTGCCCGGAGTTCCAGAACCGGGTGATGCACTGGGCGAACATGCCGTGCCCGCGGTAGTTGGGGTGGAACGACTGCCGGGCGGCGTTCTCGTCCCAGATGCCGACCTCGATGTAGAGGCCGCGGACCGAGGTGTTGTCGGTGCACACCTCGTGGCCGTGGAAGAGCCGGCTGGCGTCGAGGTAGCGGGTGCCGGTGTTCGTCGCCGCCGCGCGCAGGGCCGACTCGAAGAGCGGCACCGCCTTGTTCCGGGCGAACGCGGCGTCGGCAAGGTAGAGCAGGCAGCCGCCGGCATACCAGCCGGGGAAGCCCGGGTTGTCCTCCACGTCCGGGCTGCCCGGGCTCGGGTACGACATCAGCACCAGTTCGTAGTCCGAGCGCAGGTAGCCGGCCCCGGTCATGGTCTGCCGGATCGAGGTGATCGCCTCCTCGACCGCGCGCCGGCTGCCGTCGGTGCGGATCGTCCACTGGTCGGTGTACGTCGGGTAGCACGCGCCCTGGAAGAAGACGCGACGGATCGCACAGTCGGTGGCGACGGGTCCGAACTGGATGGTGCCGTCGCCGTTGGCCCCGGCGACCACCCAGATCAGCTTGACGTGCGTGTTGCGGGCCTTGATCGCCAGGTAGTCACCCTGGTTCAGCTCGTTGTGCTGGGTCGGCCCGCCCGCGACCAGGTTCCACGGGGTGGCGCCGGAGCAGGCCAGGTTGTACCTCTCGTCGGCCGGGATGCCGGTACGGAACACGGCCTGGTCGTACGAGCGGTCGCACCAGTTGCCGTCCTGGTGGGTGCCGGGAACGTAGTTGCCCATCCCCTCACCGGAGATCTCGCTGTCGCCCATGGTCACCAGGGCGGTGCGGCGTTGCTCCAGCGGGCGGATGTCGGGGGAGCCGTAGAGCGCGGTGGACTCGGCGGCGCGGACGGTCTCGAGGGCGGTCGGGAGCGGCTGGACGGCGGGACGGTCGGCGGCGGCCGCGGGGGAGGCCGGTCCGACGAGCATCGGCAGGGCGAGGGCGGCGGCGGACAGGACGGCAAGGGCCTGCCGTCGAGTCGTCCGTACGCGCCTGGCCGGGGTACCAAGCATCGACGCGCTCCTTTCGTCTCAATCGTGGGATGTCGATTGAGTTACCGGAAGGTAACCGGCCGATGGAGAGATGTGGGTGCGTCTCGGAAAGCTTGCGCCCCGGTGCGGAAGGGAACTCTTCCGACAGATCGGGCGGGTGGCGGGTCCGGGTCGGTACCCGGGGCCGGTCGCGGCTGACCGGACGGCCGGCACCGCAGGGCCGAGTGGTGCGCTTCGGGCCGGCGGCGCCGCTCGACGGGCACCGCGACCGCTTCCGCGCTTCACCGCGTCGCGCCCTGAGCAGGGCGGTTCCGAACGCTCCGCCGGAAATCATCGAGGTCGGACCGCCCGGCGCCCCTGGCCCGATGGGGAGGTGGCGGGCTGCACCGCGACGAAGAGCCAGGCTACGCTAGGGCCGATTTGCTGTCCCCACCGTGGAGATCTCCCGTGAAGCTCTCGATCCTCATGCCGGTCTACAACGAGGAAGAACGAATCGCGGATGCCCTCAAGCAGGCATTGGCGGTCGACTACCCGTGTGAGATCGAGCTCGTCGTCGTCGATGACGGCAGCCGAGACGGCACCTCGGAGGTCCTCGGCCGAGTGGACGACGCGCGGCTGCGGGTGATCACCCACCAGCGCAACGCCGGCAAGGGCGCGGCCATCAAGACGGCCGTCGACAACGCCGAGGGTGAGTACATGGTCATCCTCGACGCCGACCTCGAGTACGACCCGCAGGACATTCCGCGCCTGCTGGAGCCGGTCCTCGACGGCCGGGCCACCGTCGTCTACGGCAATCGGACGTTCGGCAGCCACAGCTCCTACAGCTTCTGGTACGTGGTGGGCAACAAGGGCGTCACCCTGGCCGCCAACGTGCTCTACAACTCCTACATCGGTGACCTGGAGACCTGCTTCAAGCTGATGCCGGTCGAGCTCTACCGCTCGCTCCAGATCCGCTCCCGCGGCTTCGGCATGGAGGCGGAGGTCACCGGCAAGCTGCTGCGTCAGCGGATCCGCCCGTACGAGGTGCCGATCAGCTACCGCGCCCGCGGCCGCGAGGAGGGCAAGAAGATCACCTGGAAGGACGGCGTCGAGGCGATCTGGATCCTGGCCCGGGAGCGCGCCCGCCGCCGCCCGGCCGGGACGGCCCGGCGCTGACCTCGGGCCCCGCCCGCACGAACCACCGCAGGACCCCGTCGCCCCGGCTCGACCCAGGCGCGGGGTCCCGCTTTTTCCGCCTCCCTCCGCCGGCCCGCCCCGGCCGATCAGGCCGCGCCGGCACCGCGGCGAGGAATTCGCCGACCGACCGGCGCAGGCCGGCGGCGTCCAGGCCGTGCCAGCGACTGTGGTCCTCGGCCGAGCCGTAGCGGCGCAGGTCCTCGCGGCCCACGCCGAGGGCGAGCAGCCGGTGCGGCCGGTCGGCCAGCGCGGCGCCGACCACCCGGGCGGACGTGCCGGCCAGGTAGGGCTCGACCAGGATCACCTCGGCGCCGGCCAGCGCCCGCAGACCCGCGGTGTCGAACGGTCGCGGCCGGTGCGTGTACGCCACGGTGACCGGCAGCCCTTCCACGGCGGCCAGCGCCGCGTCGAGCAGCGGCCCGACCGCGACCAGCAGTGGGGCGCCCGGACCGGCGTCGCGCAGCACCCGAAGGTCACCCGCGTCCGGGTACGCGCGGGCGTTGCTCTGGGTGGAGAGCCGCAGATACGCCGAGTCCTGCCCGCACACCACGTCCCGGAGCAGCCCGGGCACCTCGTCCCGGTGGCCGGGGACGTGCACCGTCCAGTCGCGCAGCGTGTCGATCAGGGCCACGTCCGCCGAGCCCAGATGGGTACGGCCGGCCGCCGCGCGGTCGTAGGACGCGCCGACGCTGACCAGCACCGCCCCGACGCCCTGGTGGTCGAGGTCGAGCTTGATCTGCTCGTACGCCCGCTCGACGAGGAAGGGGGCGTAGCTGTGCACGATCGGGCGCTGCCCGGTCAGCGCCAGCCCGCCCGCCACACCCACCATCAGCTGCTCCCGGATCCCGACGTTGAGCACCCGATCGGGGTGGCGCAGGGCGGCCGGGGCGAACGCGGCGGCCGAGATGTCGGCCAGCACGATAGTGGTCCGGGGGTCGTCCAGCAGTGCGGTGGCGCTGGTCACGAAGGTGTCGCGCACGATCACTCCTCTTCTGCGACGACCGCGACGACGACGTGCGGCCGGTGGTTGTCGTGCCCGGTGAGGGCGGTGTGCAGGGCCTCGTGGTCGCGCCCGTCGACGGTCGCGGCGGTCCACCCGTTGACGGTGAACCGGCTCGCCGCGCCGCCCGGCCAGCCATGGCTCGCCGAGCGGTTGTCGACCACGATCGCGGTCAGCCCCGCCAGCCCGGTCGCCCCGGCGTACGCGATCGCCTCGTGGTTGGAGCCCTCGTCCAGCTCGGCGTCGCCCAGCAGCACGTACACCCGGGGGTCGAGCCGGCCCTGCGCCCGCAGCCCCAGCGCGGTGCCCACGCCGAGGCCCAGCCCGTGGCCGAGCGACCCGGAGCCGATCTCCACCCCGGGCACCAGCAGCCGGTCCGGGTGGTCGCCGAGCCGGCTCTCCGGGCCGCCCTGGTCGTCCAGCCACTCCACCGGGATGAACCCCTTCGCGGCGAGCAGCGCGTAGTAGCCGGCCACCGCGTGCCCCTTGGAGAGCAGGAAGCGGTCCCGGTCCGGGTCGTCGATCGTCGCTGGGGTGATCCGCAGCACCCGGTCGTAGAGCACCTGGAGCACGTCCAGCGTCGAGTACACGTTGGCACCGAACTCGCGGCCGGCCCGGATCCGGTCCAGCAGCGCCCCGAGCGTGACGGGGTCGGTGGCGGTCGTCGTCGTCATGCGGCTAGCCTGCGACCTGAAGCTCACTTCAACTCAAGGTCGTGTGATGCACGAATCACTCACCATCGGGCAACTCTCCGCCCGCAGCGGGGTCGCCCCTTCGGCGCTGCGCTACTACGAGCGGCTCGGCCTGATCCGGGCCGAGCGCACCGGCGGCAACCAGCGCCGGTACGCCCGCACCGAGCTGCGCCGGGTGGCGTTCGTCCGGATCTCCCAGCAGGTGGGCGTCTCGCTGGAGGAGATCCGGGAGGCGCTGGACTCGCTGCCGTCGTCGCGTACCCCGACGCCGGACGACTGGGCCGCCCTCTCCCGGGCCTGGCGGGACCGGCTGGACGAGAAGATCCGGCTGCTCGGCAAGCTCCGCGACGACCTGGACGGCTGCATCGGCTGCGGCTGCCTGTCGCTGCAGCGCTGCACGCTCTACAACCCGGAGGACGCGCTGGCCGCGGAGGGCCCGGGTGCCCGGCTGATGCTGGCCCGCCCCGGCGCCGACGCCGCGTCCGACTGAGCGGTCAGCCGACGAGCAGCACCTTGCCCAGGTGGTCGCTGGTCTCCACCAGGCGGTGCGCCTCGGCCGCGTCGGCCATCGGCAGCCGGCGGTCCACGATCGGGCGGATCGCCCCGGACTCCACCAGCGGCCACACCTGCTCGCGGACCCCCCGGACGATCTCCGCCTTCTCGGCCAGCGGGCGGGAGCGCAGCGCCGTCGCTGCCACCGAGGCCCGCTTGGCCAGCAGCGCGCCCAGGTCCAGCTCGCCCTTGCGGCCACCCTGCATGCCGATCACCACCAGACGACCGCCGGTCGCCAGCGCCGCCACGTTCCGCGGCAGGTAGGCGGCGCCGATGATGTCGAGGATCACGTCCGCGCCCCGGCCGTCGGTCACCCGACGGACCTCCTCGACGAAGTCCTGCTCGCGGTAGTCGATCGTGTGCGCGGCGCCCAGCTCGCGCAGCCGTTCGTGCTTGGCCGCCCGCGCGGTCACCACCACGATCGCCCCGAGGGCCGCGCCGAGCTGGATGGCGAAGGTGCCGATCCCGCTGCCGCCGCCGTGCACGAGCAGCGTCTCACCCTTCGTGAGCCGGGCCAGCGCGACGACGTTCGACCAGACCGTGCAGGCCACCTCGGGCAGGGCCGCCGCCTCGACCAGGTCGACGCCGGCCGGCACCGGCAGCAGCTGCCCGGCCGGCACGGCCACCCGCTCGGCGTACCCGCCGCCGGCCAGCAGCGCGCAGACCTCCTGGCCCACCGTCCAGCCGGTCACCTCGGGACCGATCGCGCCGATCACCCCGGAACACTCCAAGCCGGGGTACGCGGGCGCCCCCGGCGGTGGCGGATAGTGCCCCTGCCGCTGCAACAGGTCCGCCCGGTTCACCGCGCTCGCCCGCACGTCGACGATCACCTCGCCCGGGCCGGCTCCGGATCCGGCACCTCCGCCCAGACGAGTGCCTCGGGTCCGCCGGGTTCCGGAATCGTGATCGCGCGCATGGCCCAGTCTTACCCGATCCGGCCGTCCGTCCACGCCCGGGCCAGAATCTCCGCCACCGTCCGCTCCGGCGTCTGGTCCGAGGTGTCCAGCCAGAGCCCGATCCGCGGGGTGTCGGACCGGAACCCGGCATCCAGGTCCGCCACCGGCCAGTCGCCGTACGCCTTCTTCGGCCGGTCCCGCTCGCGGACCGCGACCACCTCCGGGCGCGGCGCGAGCACCACCACCGCGAGCGGCCGGTGCCGGACCCGCGCGACCATGGCCGGCAGGTCCGCCCCCAGCACCACGTCCTGGAGCACGACGGTGAAGCCTGCCCCGACGTAGCGGTCGGCCACCGTCGCGGCGAGCTCGTACCGGAGCCTGAGCTGCCGCCACGCCTCCTCGGACGGCTGCGCGGTCATCTCCGCCCGTCCGTTCACCACCATCCGGCGGAACACGTCGCCGCGCAGGTGCACCGAGCGGGGCACCCGGCGGGCCAGCAGCTCGGCCACAGTGGACTTGCCGGCCGCCAGAATCCCGGTGATCAGCACCACCGCCGGGGTCTCCCACATCCGGCCATCGTGCCAGTGATGGTGGGACGGCGGCTCGCCCGACCGAGCGCCCGTGGCAGACTAGGCACGGTCGCGTACCCTGCGGGGGGCGTGGCCCGGGAGGGTTCGCCTAGTGGCCGATGGCGCTGGTCTTGAAAACCGGTAAGGGCAGCGATGTCCTTCGTGGGTTCGAATCCCACACCCTCCGCGTCAACCGCCGAGACGGACCATCACCAGCGTGCCGTTCAGGCCCGCCTCGGTGTATGCCCCGCCGTCCCGCCCGACGACCAGCAGGCGGGAGCCGTCCTGGCCGGCCGGCACGCTGAACCAGAACCGGCACGTCCCGTCGGTGAGGACCCGTCCGTCGGTCAGCCGGGCGGCGGCGACGCTCCGCCCGCTACCCGCGATGGTTTCACGCCATGGGGCCGGACACGACACGCTTTCGGTTCGAAGCGGCGCGTCGACGGGGTATGAAGGGGCGCAGGAAAAACGCGCACCCGGAAGGACCCGTTTCGATGACCCTGGAACGACCGATCGCCCCGGACCCGTACGAGCTGCTGCCCACGGTGCCGTCGTTCAGCCTCACCAGCGACGACGTGCACAACGGCGAGCCGATGGAGGCCCGGTACGCGCACGGCAGCGCCGGCGGCGAGAACGTCTCCCCGCAGCTCGCCTGGTCGGGCTTCCCCGACGGGACGAAGAGCTTCGTGGTGACCTGCTTCGACCCGGACGCCCCGACCGGCAGCGGCTTCTGGCACTGGGTGCTGGTGGACGTACCCGCCTCGGTGACCGAGCTGCCCACCGGGGTGAAGGAGAGCGACCTCGGCGGCGCCTTCAGCATCCGCAACGACTACGGCGACACCGGCTACGGCGGCGCCGCCCCGCCGCCCGGTGACCGCCCGCACCGGTATGTCTTCGCCGTGCACGCCGTAGACGTCGAGCGCCTGGACGTCGGCAAGAACGCCAGCCCCGCCTTCGTCGGCTTCAACCTCGCCTTCCACACCCTCGCCCGCGCCGTAATCCGCCCCACGTACCAGCTCAAGGACTAACCCGCGCCCCCAAGTCCCGCGATCTTGCACTGGTGGCCCCGGCAGAGCGGACATGAGCCGCGAATCCGGGAAGAAGTAGTTCCACAGGTCCTGAGCGTTGGTGAAGGTGTTACGCAGCTCGATCACGCCGCGCTGGACGCCGGCCCGGACGGCCGCCACGGTCGG
>NZ_JAEVHJ010000260.1:0-9822 GCF_016802855.1 Micromonospora sp. ATA51
GGCGGTGGTCGCGGTCGCCCTGCCGTTCGTGCTGCTCCGCCCGCAGCCGGCGGCGCACCCCGCCACCCCGGACCCCACGGCGACGGCCACCCCGGCACCGCCGGTCCGCCCCATGCCCGGCCCGGACTGGACGGCGAAGCCGCTGGTCCTGCCCGGTGACTGGGTGGTGGTCGCGGGCACCTTCACCGCCGCACCGGGCAGGGGCTTCGTGCTGGACCGGGCCCGGGGCCGCTACCTCACCGCCGAGGGGTACGACGGAGTCTTCCCGGCGCCCGTCGGCTCGCTGAGCGCGGTGACCGACGAGGACCGGCCCCGTGAGGTCGGCCTGGTCGACCTGGCCGACGGGACGACCCGCTGGTACGAGGTCGGTCGGGCGCTCTCGCCCCCGGAATGGTCGCCGGACGGCCGGCGGCTGCTCTTCACCACCCACCGGCTCGACCACTTCGGCTTCATCGTGCTGGAGACCGACGGCACGAAACGCGCGTTCCGGGTGGACGAAAAGCGGTACTTCTGCACCGACTACTGCGACTTCACCTGGAGCCGGGACGGCACGGAGGCGGTGCTCCCGCAGACCGGCCGGTCCAGCCACGACGAGTCGCTGCGGGACCTCCGGGCGGGCGTGCGGCTCTTCTCCGCCGACGACGGGCGGCCGACCCGGTTCGTGCCGGTGCCCGGCGACCTGGCCGGACCGTGGGCCTGGTCGCCGGACGGGAAGCTGGTGGTGGTCCAGGGGCAGCACGATCCGCTGCTGGTCGAGACGGGCACCGGCCGGGTGGTCCGCACCCTGCCCACCGCCGAGGTGGTCTGGATCTCCGACGACCGGCTGCTCTACCGCCGGCCGAACGGCGCCGGGGACGTCGTGCTCGCCGACCTGACCGGTCGGGAGCTGGTCCGCCAGCCGCTGCCGAAGGACCTGGTCGACCGGGAGATCAAGGTGGCGCCCCGCTGAGACGGCGACGCCCGCCGGGCGATCGTCCCCCGTGTGGTGCAAAGCGACGAGCCCGCCCGGACGGCCCGAGGGCCGCCTGGACGGGCTCGTCTGTGCTCTGCCGGCTAGAGGGCCTCGACGAGGAACTGCTCGCCGACGCCGAGACCGAGGGTCTGGCTGTTCCAGTCGATGGTCCGGCTGGCGATGAGCTGGCTGGTGCCGGCGCTGCCGGCGGTCACCGCCTCACCGTCGATGTACGCCCGCAGGTAGATCGACCCGTCCGGGTTGTAGTCCAGGAAGTCGAACGTCTCCCAGGTGCCGATCGCCGTCGACCGGGCGATCAGCGGCTTGGTGCCGGCGCTCTCCGCGCAGACGAACTTGCCGTTGATGAGCGCCCGCAGGCCGAAGTAGCCGTCCCCGACGTTGACGATCTCGAACTTCTCCCAGGCGCCGATCGCCGTGGCCCGCGCGATCAGCGGCAGCGTGCCCTTGCTCTCCGCGGTGACGTACCGGCCGCTGGCCTGCGACTTGAGGGCGACCACCGGCGCGGGGGCCTCGAAGTCGAACTTCTCCCAGGCGCCGATCGCCGTGGCCCGCGCGATCAGCGGCAGGGTGCCCTTGCTCTCCGCCGAGACGTACCGGCCGTTGATGTTCGCCTTCAGGCTGACCGAGCCGTCGGTGTTGTTGACGATCTGGAACTTCTCCCAGCTGCCGATCGCCGTCGACCGGGCGATCAGCGGCTTGGCGCCCGCGCTCTCCGCGGTCACGAACTTGCCGTTGGCCTTCGCCCGCAGCCCGACGAGGCCGCCGCCGGCGTCGACCACGTCGTACTTCTCCCACGGCCCGAGGGCGGCGCCCCGGGCGATCAGCGGCTTGGTCCCGGCGCTCTCCGCGGTCACGAACTTGCCGTTGACCCGCGCCTTCAGGCCGTACGAGCTGCGGGCGGGCTGGACCGCGCCGACGTGCAGCAGCCGGTCCACCGACCCCATGGTGTCGTGTACGGCGCCGCTGATTCCGCTGGTGACGATGCTGTCGCGCACCTGCTGCGGGGTCCACTTCGGGTTCGCCTCGAGCAGCAGCGCGGCGGCGCCCGCCACGTGCGGGGAGGCCATCGACGTGCCGTTCATCGCGGTGCTGCCGTCGGTGGTCCCCTTCGCCGCGGAGACGATGCTGACCCCGGGGGCGAAGGTGTCCAGGCAGTTGCCGTAGTTGGAGAACCAGGCCCGGAAGTCCACCCGGTCCGTGGCGCCGACGGTGATGGCCGTCGGCACGCTGGCCGGCGACACGCCGCAGGCGTCCTGCATGCCGTTGCCGGCCGCGACGGAGTACGTGATGCCGGCGGCGACCGAGCGGGTGACCGCGTCGTTGACGGCCTGGTCGGTGCCGTTGAAGCCCAGGCTCATGTTGGCCACGGCCGGCTTGGCGGCGTTCGTGGTGACCCACTCGATGCCGTTGATGATCTGCTCGCTGGTGCCGCTGCCCTCGCAGTCGAGGACCCGCACCGCGACGAGCTTGACACCCTTGGCCACGCCGTACTTCGTACCGCCGACGGTGCCGGCCACGTGCGTGCCGTGGCCCTCGCAGTCCTGCGCGTCCGGGTCGTTGTCGATGAAGTCGTAGCCGGAGCCGGCCCGTCCGCCGAACTCCTGGTGGTCGAGGTCGATGCCGGTGTCCAGGATGTACGCGGTGACGCCGGCCCCGGTGGTCGGGTAGGTGTAGGAGCGGTCGGCCTTCGCCGTCGTCTGGTCGATCCGGTCCAGGCCCCACGAGGGCGGGTTGCTCTGGGTGTCCGTGGCGGAGTAGCGGCGGACCTGCTCGACGTAGGCCACGTCGGGGTCGGCCGCCAGCCGCTCCGCCTGCCGGCGGTTCATCGCGGCGGAGTAGCCCTTGAGCGCCTTGGTGAACACGTGACGGACCGTGCCGCCGTTGGCGGCGGCGAGCGCCGATGCGGTGGCCCGCACCTCGCTGGGGCTGGCCTTGTGGTCCTTGAGGACGACGATGTAGCGGTCGGGCACGACACCGGCGCTGTCGGCGCCGCGCACCGGTGTCCGTGGTGCGTCGGATGGGGCGGCCATCGCGGCGCCGCCGGTGCCGGCGAACACGATGGACGTCGCGGAGGCGAGGGCGAACCCGGCCACCGCCGAACGGCGAGTCACGCCACGGCGTTTCACTCAGAGATCTCCCCGGTTGCAGCAATCGTCCACCTCGGAACGGGCGGACGGAGCGATCGGAGCAGCCTCACTACACGGATGACCGGGAGGCTGACGGATGTCGCTCCATGATGCGGGAAGATCACCGGGAATCGCGTCAACCGTTCGGTCGATACGCCGGCGTGTCGTCGTACGCCCGCTCCGCCGGGGTCAGTCGCGAATGCCCTGCTCCCGGGCCCAGCGCAGCAGCTCCGCCTCGGCCTCGTCGCGGTCCAGCGGGCCGCGCTCCAGGCGCAGCTCCTTCAGGTACTGCCAGGCCTTCCCCACCACCGGCCCCGGCGGCACGCCGAGCAGCTCCATGATCGCGTTGCCGTCCAGATCCGGGCGGACCCGGGCCAGGTCCTCCTCGGCGGCGATCCGGGCGATCCGCTCCTCCAGCGCGTCGTAGTCGGCCGCCAGCGCGGCCGCCTTGCGGCGGTTGCGGGTGGTGCAGTCCGACCGGGTCAGCTTGTGCAGCCGGGGCAGCAGGTCACCGGCGTCCGCGACGTACCGGCGCACCGCCGAGTCGGTCCACTCGCCCCGGCCGTACCCGTAGAAACGCAGGTGCAGGGCGACCAGGGCGACCACCTGCGAGGTGACGTCCTTCGGGTACCGCATGGCCTTCATCCGGGCCTTCGTCAGCCGGGCGCCGACCACCTCGTGGTGGTGGAAGCTGACCCGCCCGTCCGGGCCGACCGCCTTGGTGGCCGGCTTGCCGACGTCGTGCATCAGCGCGGCCATCCGCAGCACGAAGTCGCAGCCGTCCTCCTCCATCGACATCGCGTTCTCGACGACGGTGAGGGTGTGCTCGTAGACGTCCTTGTGCTGGGCGTGCTCGTCGATCGTCAGCTTGAGCCCGGTCAGCTCGGGCAGGAACCGCTCGGCCAGCCCGGCATCGACCAGCAGTCGCAGTCCGGTGATCGGGTCCGCGCCGCAGAGCAGCTTGGTGAACTCGTCCCGGATCCGCTCGGCGGTGATCCGGTCCAGGTCGGCGGCCATCCGGGCCATCGCGTCGCGGACGTCCGGGTGGACGGCGAAGCGGAGCTGGGCGGTGAACCGGGCCGCCCGCAGCATCCGCAGCGGGTCGTCGCGGAACGACTGCTCAGGCGTGCCGGGGGTACGGATGATCTTGGCGGCGAGGTCGGCCAGGCCGCCGTGCGGGTCGGTGAACCGGTGGTCGGGGACGCTCACCGCCATCGCGTTGATGGTGAAGTCCCGCCGCTTGAGGTCCTCTTCGAGGCTGGTCCCGTACTCGACGATCGGGTTGCGGCTGACCTGGTCGTACGCCTCGGCGCGGAAGGTGGTGATCTCCAGTCGGAGCCCGTCGCGCTGGCAGCCGATGGTGCCGAACTCCCGACCGGTCTCCCAGACCGACTCGGCCCAGCCCCTGATGATCCGCAGCGTCTGGTCGGGGTGCGCGTCGGTGCAGAAGTCGAGGTCCTCGCCGAGCCGGCCGAGCAGCGCGTCCCGTACCGAACCACCCACCAGGTGCAGTTCGTGGCCCGCCGCGAGGAAGAGGCGGCCGAGCTCGTCGGCGACCGGCGAGACGCGGAGCAGCTCGGCGACGGCGTTGCGCTGCGCGGCGGTGAGCTCGCGGCGGTCGGCGGCGTGGGATGCGGAGGCTTCGGACATGGGATCGCCAGCCTATCGGTCCGGCCCGGGAAGTCCGCCGCCGGGCGCGGGTAAGAGGTACCGGTTGACTAAGGTTCTGACCGTCGGGGACGGTGCCCGGCCCCGACGTACCCCTGGGAGGCTGGAGATGAGCGGCGGGCTCTACCGCAGCGCGAACGCCACGCCGGACGGCGCGGTGCCTCCCACGGACGAGGCGACCTTCATCTCGGCCGAGCCGCTCAACCAGCCGGCGGTGGAGGCCACCGCGCCGCCGCCGGAGCAGGTCGCCGAGGCCAGCGCCGCCGCGAACAGCGCGGTGATGGCCGTCGGCAGCCTGATCAGCCGGGGTACGGGCTTCATCCGCAACCTGATGATCGGCGCGGCGCTCGGCAACCTCGTCGGTAACGCGTACACGACCGCACAGTTCCTGCCGAACCAGGTGTACGAGTTCCTGCTCGGCGGGGTGCTCACCAGCGTGCTGATCCCGGTGCTGGTCCGCCGGCGCAGGACCGATCCGGACCGGGGTGAGGCGTACTCGCAGCGACTGCTCACCCTGGCGGTGATCGCGCTGGCCGCCGCCGCGCTGATCGCGATGGCCCTGGCGTCGGTGCTGACCGCCCTCTACGCCAGCGGCAAGGACGGTGACTACACCGACCTGGTCACCAATCTGTCCTACCTGATGCTGCCGATGCTGTTCTTCACCGGCGTCAGCGCGCTGATCGCCGCGGTGCTGAACACCCGGGGCCACTTCGCCGCGCCCATGTGGGCGCCGATCCTCAACAACCTGGTGGTCATCGGCGCGTTCGGGCTCTACATCCTGATCTTCGACGCCGAGGCGCTCAAGCCGGGTGAGCTGGGCGCGGGTCAGATCCTGCTGATCGGCGGCGGCACCCTGCTCGGCGTGGCGGTGCAGGCCGCCGGCCTGCTGCCGGCGCTGCGCAAGGTGGGCTTCCGGTGGAAGTGGCGGTTCGACTTCCGCGAGCTGGGGCTGCGCGAGCTGGCCAAGCTCGGCGCCTGGATGTTCTGCTACGTCGCGGTCAACCAGCTCGGCCTCTTCGTGGTGGTCAACCTGCTCACCCGGGCGGCCGGACCGGACAGCGCCGGCATTATGATCTACAACAACGTCTTCCTGCTGTTGATGATGGCGCACGGCATCATCGCCGTCTCGATCATCACCGCGCTGATGCCGCGGATGAGCGCCGCCGCCGCCGACGGCCGGTTCCGCGACGTGACCGCCGACCTGTCCCGGGGCACCCGGATGGTCACCGCGGTGCTCGCCCCGATCGCGGTCTGCTACGCGGTGCTGGCCGGCCCGATCTCCGTGGTGGTGTTCCGCTACGGCGCCTTCACCGGCGAGAACGCGACCGCCACCTCGACCGTGCTGCTGGTCGCCGCGCTGGGGCTGGTGCCCTTCGCGATCAGCCAGCTCTTCACCTTCGCCTTCTACGCGCTGCCGGACACCCGCACCCCCGCCTTGATCAACATTCCGGTGGTGGCGCTGCGGGTGCTCCTCCAGATCGGGCTCTACCTCGCCTTCTCCGCCACCTTCGCGGCGGCCGGCATGATGCTCGGCAACGCCATCTCGTACCTGGCCGCCGCGGTGATCTCCGCGATGCTGCTGCGGCCCCGGGTGGGCCGGATCGGGCTCGGCGGCATCATGCGGACCATGGGTCGGGTGGTGATCGCAGCGCTGGGTGCCGCGCTGGTCGGCCTGCTGGTGGTCAAGCTGCTTCCCGGCGACCCGGCCGACCTCAGCTGGTTCGCGGCGGCCGTCCAGCTGCTGGTGGGCGGCGCGGTGATCGGCGGGACGTACCTGGGGCTGGCCATGGTGCTCCGGATCGGCGAGATCACCGAGGTGGTCGGGATGGTCCGCCGCCGGCTCGGCCGCTGACCCACTGCGCCCGGGTCGGCGACGGTCGACCACGGAGGGTGAACGAGGGTCACCAGCCCTGGGGATGCGGCTGTGGATAACCCAGCGTTTCCCCGCTCAACCAGCCTCTCGACCTGTGGACAACCAACCGTACGGACGAGGGTGCGGGACCGATCGGGGGGAATTCGGCCTGGTGGCGGAGCGGCCGCCACACCCGGTGCGCCCCTCCGTCGACTACTTGCGGTCAACCTCTAGATTGGCTGGTGCATGTACCAGCAACGTGGCTGACAACGGTCGCAACCGGACCGGGCGGCCCGTGGCTGGCGCCCCACCGGCCGCGGCGGGAAGATGACATGTCGGGGAACCGGGCATCCCGGGTAAGGTCGCACTCGACGGGTACGGCAGGTGCCGACGCGGGCGTCGGCGCCGGTCTGCCGGTTCCTTCGAAGGCAGAGCGGGAAGCCACATGCCCAGCAGCACGGGTCCATCGATCGACACGATCACCGAGGGAGGACGGGTGACCCAGGTCGGCGAGGGTCAGGAGGCGGAGGAGAGTGCTCCGCCGGTCATGACCTTCGGTGCTCCCACGGCCGGTGAGATCCTTGCCGAGCGGTACGAGCTGGTCGAGCACATCAACAACGACAGCGCGGGCCGGCTGGTCTGGCGCGGAGTCGACGTCGTGCTGCGCCGTCCCGTCGCGGTGGTCCTCCGCTATCCGGGTGGCGACTCCGCCACCGAGATGCTCCAGGCCGCCGTCGCGGCCAGTCGGGTCATCCACCCCAACCTGGTCGGCGTCTACGACGCGATCGACGAGGCGGACCGGGCCTACGTGGTCCGCGAGTGGGTGGACGGCCAGTCCGTGCGCGAGCTGGTCAACGCCGACGGGCCGCTGGACCCGGCCCGGGCGACCGCCATCGGCAACGCCGTCGCCAGCGCCCTCGCCGCGGTGCACGCGACCGGCATGGTGCACGGCAACGTCCACCCCGGCACCGTGATGATCAGCGACGACGGCCGGGTGGTGCTGGCCGACGCGCGGACCGACGGCGCGGACAGCCAGGAGAACGACCTCCGGGCGGTCGGCGGGGTGCTCTACTTCGCCCTCACCGGGCACTGGCCGCACGGGGAGGCGCCGCTGCACGGCGCCACCGCCGGGCACGGCCGGGCCGCCATTCCGGACGCCGTACGCGACGCCGGCGGCGCGATCGCCGCGCCCCGTCAGGTCCGGGCCGGGGTGCCGGCCTACCTCGACGACCTGACCATGGACCTGCTCGACCCGGAGATCGCCCCGCCCTCCTCGGACGTGCTCGCGGCCGAGCTGGGCCGGCTGGACATCCCCGCCGACGAGCACTTCCTCGACCAGGCGGGCACGCTGCGCTTCACGGCGGATCCCGAGGAGGAGCCGTCGCCGCTGGCCGCCGCCGGCGGCCGGAAGGTGGCCCTGGGCATCGCCGGGCTGCTCGCCGTGGCCCTGGTCGGCCTGCTCATCGGGATCAGCGCGCTGGGCGGCGACGACAAGGACGCGAAGACCGAGCCGGTGGCCCGCCCGACCAGCAGCGCGCCGGCCGACCAGCCCACCCAGGCCGCCCCGGTGCGCAAGCTGGCCGTGGAGGACGTCCGGATCATCGACCCGGACAGCCGGACCCGCAACGAGCTGGGCGATGCCGAAAAGGTGATCGACGGCAGCGAGGACGAGGGCTGGGAGACCGACACCTACAAGTCGGCGAAGTTCGGCGGCCTGAAGGACGGCATGGGGGTCTGGATCGACCTCGGCGCCGAGCACACGGTCATGTCGGTGAAGGCGGTCCTCTCCGCCAGCGGCGCCACCGCCCAGCTCTACACGGGCACCACCGACCCGGGCTCCGGCTCCTCCGGCGACAAGAAGCTGTACACCGAATACGTGACGGCGAAGACCCGGATCGGGGACGGCTTCGCGCCGGCCGAGGGCAGCACGCTGATCTTCAGCAACGGCTTCGACCCGGACAAGAAGTACCGCTACCTGCTCTTCTGGCTCACCGAGCTGCCCTCGAACGACCGGGGCTACAAGATCGGTGTCCAGGAGATCACCGTCCAGGGGTCGTGAACCGGCCGCCGCTGTCCGGGCACCACTCCCGCCGGACGTGGTGATGGACGACCGCGGCGAAGAACGGGCCGGCGTACCGACGGGCGGCGTACGCGGCACCCCGGTGGCCGTGCCGACCCGCGCCGGGCCGGGCGCCGGGACCACCGACATCGAGCTGCTCCGCGCCCACGTGGCCGGCGACCGGGACGCCTTCACCGAGCTGTTCCACCGGCACCGGGACCGGCTCTGGGCGGTGGCGCTGCGTACGCTCGGCGACCGGGAGGAGGCCGCCGACGCCCTCCAGGACGCCCTGCTCTCCGCGCACCGCGCGGCGGCCCGCTTCCGGGGCGACTCCGCGGTGACCACCTGGCTGCACCGGATCGTGGTGAACGCCTGCCTGGACCGGATCCGCCGGCGCCAGGCGCACGCCACGGTCCCGCTGCCCGACGGCGTGCACACCGACGGCGAGCCGGGCCGGCACACCGGCGGGGTGGAGCCCGCCGCCCCGGTCCGGGACCACGACACCGCGCTGGTGGTGCGGCAGGCCCTGGCCGAGCTGCCGGTCGAGCAGCGCGCCGCGCTGATCCTGGTGGACGTGCAGGGTTATCCGGTGGCCGAGGTGGCCCGCATCCTCGGCGTCGCCGAGGGAACCGTGAAGAGCCGCTGCGCCCGGGGTCGGGCCCGGCTGGCCACCCTCCTCGGTCACCTGCGGACCGGTGCCGACGACCCGCCGTCGGTGCCGCGCCCGACCGGCCGTGCCGCCGCCGACATGCCGCGCGTCACGGCGGGGAACCCGCGACCGCCGGAGGGCGTCGAATCGGCGCCGGGATGGTCCCGGGCCGCGACCGAGGAGGAGACGTGAGCACCGGGAAGTTCAGCGAGGTCGACCACGACCTGCTCGCCGACTACGTCGGCGGCGCGCTGGACGGCACCCCGGAGCAGGTCAGGGTCGCCCGCCTGGTCGAGGAGGACCCCGCGTGGGGCGGGGCGTACGCCGCGCTGGCGCCGGCGGTGGAGCTGGTCCGGGCCGATCTGGCCGACTGGGCCGCCGCTGCCGTACCCGACATGCCGCTGACCCTCGCCGTGCGCTGCCCGCGCTGCGGCTCCCCGGAGACCGAGCAGGTCAGTCGCTTCGGTTCCACCGCGTGCAAGGCGCTGTGGCGCT
>NZ_JAEVHJ010000261.1:0-9757 GCF_016802855.1 Micromonospora sp. ATA51
ATCGGCACCGGCGGCACCGTGAGCCCGCCACCGGCCGTCGCCTGGCGGCCCAGCTGCGCCGCCGACTGCTCACCCGATCACCGCACGCCCGCCGGACGCCCCCCGTGCCGGGTACGCGTGCCCCGGATCGGCGTCGACTCCCCGCTGGCCGTGCTCGGGCTGGACCGGGCCGGCGCGCTCGTCCCGCCGGCCGACTTCGCCCGGGCCGGCTGGTACGGGGGCGGGCCCGCCCCCGGCGACCCCGGACCGGCGGTGCTCGCCGGCCACCTCGACTCGCGCGCCGGCCCGGCCGTCTTCGCCCGCCTCGGGGAACTGCGCCCCGGCGACCAGGTCGAGGTGCGCCGGGGCGACCGGTGGCTGCCGTTCCGGGTCACCGGCTCGCTGCGCGTCGCCAAGGACCGCTTTCCCACCACCCGCGTGTACGGTCCCACCCCCGGTCCGGAGTTGCGCCTGGTCACCTGCGGCGGCGACTTCGACCGCCGGCGCGCCCACTACCGCGACAACGTCGTGGTCTTCGCGGTCGCCGAGTCCCCGGCCGACCCGTTGCCCAGCTCCGCAGCCGGCTGACCCGATGCTCGGGGACGCCGCCGCGCGTGCCGACGGGCTAGGCTTTTGGAAATGCGGCTGGTGACGGGCGACGACATCACGGCGGCCGAGAAGCGCCTGGACGGGCGGGTGGTCCGGACCCCGCTGCTGGCGGCCCCCTCGCTCGGCGCGCAGCTCGGCCTGCGGATCTCCGTGAAGGCGGAGAACCTCCAGCACACCGGCAGCTTCAAGGCGCGGGGCGCGATGAACGCGCTGCTCGCCCGCGCCGAACGCGAGGGCATGCCGGCCGGGCTGGTGGCCTTCTCCGCCGGCAACCACGCGATCGCGGTGGCCTTCGTCGGCCGCGCCTTCGGGCTGCCCACCGTGGTCTGCATGCCGCCGGCCGCGGTGCCCAGCAAGGTGGACACCGTCCGCCGGCTCGGCGCCGAGGTGGTCCTCACCCACGACCTGCTGGACACCGCGCAGGGCCTCGCGGCCGAACGCGGCTACCACCTGCTGCCGCCCTTCGACGACCCCGACGTGATCGCCGGCCAGGCCACCATCGGCCGGGAGCTGCTGGCCGACGGCCCGGTCCCGGCCCTGGTGCTGGTGCCGGTCGGCGGTGGGGGCCTGATCAGCGGCATCGCCGCGGCGGTGAAGGAGGCCTCCCCCGCCACCCGGATCGTCGGCGTGGAGCCGGACGGCGCGAACGCGATGTCGTACGCCCTGCGCACCGGCACGCCCACCCCGCCGGTACGACCGGCCTCGGTCGCCGACGGTCTGGCCGCCCCGTTCGCCGGACGGCACACCCTGGCCCACGTCCGGGCGCTGGTCGACGACGTGGTGGAGGTGCCGGAGGAGTCGATCCTCCCCGCCTGGTCGGACCTGGTGGACGCGACGAAGCTGCTGGTCGAGCCGGCCGCCGCGGTGACCCTGGCGGCGCTGCGCGCGGGTCTGGTCACGGTGGCCCCCGACGACCGGGTCGTCCTGGTCCTCAGCGGCGGCAACGTGGACCGGTCCCGCCTCGCCGCCCTCGGCTGACCGCCCTCCCGTCCCGGCCGGCCGGTGGCCGGGTCAGATCGGGCGGCGGCCGGCGAAGCCGCACTCCACCCGGTGGTACCAGCGCACGTCGGAGTCGCCCTCCAGCCAGCACCAGAGCACCTGGCGGCCGTCCCGCTCGCCGGGGAAGTCCAGCAGCACCGGGGCGATCCCCTTGACCTGGATCTCGTGGGTGTGGAACTCGTCCACGATGGCGTGCAGCCGGGCTTCGAGGGCCTTGACCTCGGCCAGCCCGCCGAGCACGCTGGCCCCGTGGTCGGCCAGGTCGACCCGCAGCTCGGCCAGGTCGGCCCGGTGCCGGATCAGCTCGTCGACGCGCGGCCGCAGGGTGGCCACCAGATGGCGTGCCTGGGCGAGAGTGAACACCGCGCCAGTATGCGGCACGGTGCGGCCCCCGCTCGCCCCCGCCGTCGGACGCCGCGGAAGACGCGTGCACTCCGGCTCCCCGACGTGGGGGTGTCCGACACCTGCGGATGCCGCCACCTCCCGAGCTGGGGTCGATCACCGGCCCGAGCCGGGCGGGGCGGATGGCTCACTCGGCCTGGGCGGCCAGTTCGCGGGCCCGGTCGCGGGCGGCTTCCAGCGCCGCCAGCATAGCCGCGCGGACGCCGTGGTTCTCCAGCTCGCGGATCGCCGAGATGGTGGTGCCGGCCGGTGAGGTGACCGCCTCGCGGAGCTTGACCGGGTGTTCGCCGGAGTCGCGCAGCATCACCGCCGAGCCGATCGCGGTCTGCACGATCAGCTCGTGCGCCACCTGCCGCGGCAGGCCGAGCAGGATGCCGGCGTCGATCATGGCCTCGACCAGGAGGTAGAAGTAGGCCGGGCCGGAGCCGGAGAGGGCGGTCACCGCGTCCTGCTGCGACTCGGGCACCCGCAGGGTCGAGCCGAGCGGCTTGAACATCTCCTCGGCGAGCGCCAGGTGCTCCTCGGTGGCGTGGGCGCCGGCGGAGATGGCGCTCATCGCCTCGTCGACCAGGGCCGGGGTGTTGGTCATCACCCGGACCACCGGGGTGCCCTCGGGCAGCCGGCGGCTGAAGAAGGTGGTGGGCAGGCCGGCGCAGAGCGAGATCACCAGCTTGTCGGCGGGGACCTTGGGGCCGATCTCGTCGAGCAGCGCTGCGGCGTCCTGCGGCTTGACCGAGATGGCCAGCACCGCCGCCTCGTCCACCGCGGTGAGGTTGTCCACCACCCGGACGCCGTACCGGGCGGTCAGCTCCTCGGCGCGGCTGGGCCGCCGGGCCGTGGCGAGCAGTCGCTCCACCGGCCAGCCCGAGCGGAGCAGGCCGGAGAGCATCAATTCGCCGATCTTGCCCGCGCCGATCACCGCGACCGTGTGCACCCCGGGTGCCATCGCGCCGTACCCCTCTCGGTGGAGCCGCGGCGCGGCGGTCCCCCGCGGGACCGCCGCACCGTCTGCCGTCGATCAGCTGCCGAAGAAGACCTCGGCCTCGGCGTACCGCTCCAGCGGCACGGTCTTCAGCTCGCGGGTGGCCTCGGCCAGCGGAACCCGGACGATGTCCGTGCTCTGCATCGCGACCATCTTGCCCCAGTCGCCCTCGTGCACCGCGTCGATGGCCTGGAGCCCGAGCCGGGTGGCGAGCACCCGGTCGAACGCGCTCGGGGTGCCGCCGCGCTGGATGTGGCCGAGCACGACCGTGCGGGCCTCCTTGCCGGTCTTCGCCTCCAGCTGCTCGGCGAGCCACTGGCCGATGCCGCCGAGGCGGACGTGGCCGAACGAGTCGAGCTCCTGGTTGTGCAGGACCATCTGGCCTTCCAGCGGCTGCGCGCCCTCGGCGACCACGACGATCGGGGCGTACTGGTGCTGGAAGCGCTTCTCGACGTAGCCGGCGACCTGCTCCACGTCGAACTGCCGCTCCGGCAGCAGGATCACGTTGGCGCCGCCGGCGAGGCCGGCGTGCAGGGCGATCCAGCCGGCGTGCCGGCCCATCACCTCGACGACCAGGGTGCGGTGGTGACTCTCCGCCGTGGTGTGCAGCCGGTCGATCGCCTCCATGGCGATGTTGACCGCGGTGTCGAAGCCGAAGGTGTAGTCGGTGGCGCCGAGGTCGTTGTCGATGGTCTTCGGCACGCCGACGACGTTGACGCCCAGCTCGTGCAGCTTGGTGGCGACGCCGAGGGTGTCCTCGCCGCCGATCGCGATCAGCGCGTCCACGCCCTGCGCGGCCAGGTTCTCCTTGATCCGCTCCACCCCGTTCTCGATCTTGAACGGGTTGGTGCGGGACGAGCCGAGGATGGTGCCGCCGCGCGGCAGGATGCCGCGGACCTCCGCGATGCCGAGCGGCCTCGACAGCCCCTCCAGCGGGCCCTTCCAGCCGTCCTGGAAGCCCACGAACTCGTGACCGTAGGTGGCGACGCCCTTGCGGACCACCGCCCGAATGACCGCGTTGAGACCTGGGCAGTCGCCGCCGCCGGTGAGCACGCCGATACGCATGATCTGCTCATCCTCCTGGAGCATCAGGTGAAGCCCGGATAAGCCCCAGGATATGCGTCAGATCAGACCATCGGCGCCGTTGCCGGCCCGGGGCGGGCCGTCAGTGCGCACTGTAGTCGGCGTGGGGGTCCGCCGACACCGCGCCCCGGCCGGTCCCGAGCGCCGGTCCGGCTACCGGTCAGTAGCTGACCTCGTGGTTCTCCCCCGCCTTCGGCGGCCGCCCGGTCACCGCCGCCCTGGCGAAGCCGAGCAGGTTCACCACCGTGCCGGCCGGCGAGTCCCAGTACTCGACCGAGCTCACGTGCACCTTGAGCAGCGTGATCCCCGGGGTGTCCAGCCCGTCCGGGAACCAGGTCTTCAGCAGCGGGTTCCACAGCCGTTCGGCGCGGGCCCGGTCCCAACCCTCCTGCGCGGTGCCCGCCACCGAGACCCAGGCGTGCCGGCGCTGGTCGGAGAACCCGACATTGACCTGCGGGTTCACCCGGATCTGGCGAACCTTAACGGAGTCGGCGTAGGCGAAGAACCACAGATCACCGTCGAACTCGGCGGCCTGCAGGCCCATCGGCCGGCTGACCAGCCGGCGTCCACGGCGGTCGTGGTGAGCAGGCAGATCCGGGCGTCCCTGATCAGCTCGGTGACCCGCCCCCGGGCGTCCGCGGCGGTGGTCGGCTCCTTGCTCATGGCGGCACTCCCTCGCATCGGATCGATGTCGAACGGTGCCCGGGACAGAACCGGTCAAACCTGCTGGACCCGACCTTCCGGGCAGATTACCGGCGGCTCATCGCCCGCCACCGGGCCAGGTTGTGCCGGGCGTCGACCAGGGCGTCGTGCCGATCCGCCTCGGCGTCCGGCAGCTTCGGGCGGCCCCGGTCGTCCCAGAGCTGGCGCAGCTCCTTGGTGAACCGGGGGATCTCCCGGGGCAGCGCCGGCATGGCGCCCCAGAGCTGGGCCAGCACCACGTGGTCGTACGCGGCGTACCAGGCCCAGAGCTCCAGCTGCTCGCCCGGCCGGTCCCGGATCGGCTCCATCAGGAAGTCGTACAGCTCGTCGCGGATGCGTTCCCGCGAGCGCCAGGCCCGGTCCGCCGGCGAGGGGAGCTTGTCGAGGACGTTGCGGCGCACCCAGGGCACGGCCCGGGAGTCGTCGAACTCGGTGGAGACCGCGTAGAACTCGCGGCCGTACTCGTCGACGACGCCGATCGACACGAGGTCGACGATCCGGCCGTCCTCGATGAATTCGCAGTCGTAGAAGTAGCGGTAGACCATCCCCGCCATCCTCGCCCACGACGGCCGGACGCCGGTCGGCGGGGCACGGGACGAGCCGGCCGGCGCCCCGGCACCGCAGCTCGGCAGGGTCACGGAAGTGTTTCCAGGGGTGTACAGCAAGCGACCGGACCGTCATGATCTGATGTGTACCGCTACCGGACGCCGAACCGGTTCAGAACCTCGTACCGGGGGCTGTCAGGTTCACCCGGCTGCGATTTGGTCCTTGACCGGGGAGGGGTTGGGCCGTGGAGGTTCGCCTGCCGGAGCCGGGTGACGCGCTCACGGGCGTGGAGATGTTCGCCGGACTCGAGCCGGAGGTGCGGCAACGCGTGATCGCCGCGGCGGTCCCGCGCACCTACCGCAAGGGTCAGCTGCTGTTCGTGGAGAACGATCCCGGCGAGTCGCTGATCGTGCTGCGCCGGGGGGCGGTGGCCGTCTTCCGCACCGCGCCCACCGGTGAGCGGGCGGTGCTGTCGGTGATCCGTCCACCCGATGTGCTCGGCGAGGTCTCCCTGTTGGACGCCTCCACCCGGTCCGCCTCCGCCGAGGCCATCGAGGACTCCGCCGCCCTCGCGCTGTCCCGACCGGCCTTCATGGAGCTCGTGCACTCCAACCCGCGGATCCTCGACGCGGTGATGCGCTCGCTCGGCGGGCTGATCCGCCGGCTCACCGAACAGAACGCCGACCACGTCTTCCTCGACCTGCCCGGCCGGGTGGCCAAGACGCTGGTCCGGCTGGCCGGGGAGAGCCAGGCCCCGATGATCACGATCGAGCTCAACCAGAGCCAGCTCGCCGAGATGGCCGGTGGTTCCCGGCAGAGCGTCAACCAGGCGATCGGCTCGTTCGCCAGCCGGGGCTGGCTGCGTACCGAGGGACGCCGGATCGTGGTGACCGACGTGGCCGCGCTGCGCCGCCGCGCCGGCATGAACGACCGCTGACGCGCCGCGCCGGTGTCGGACGTGGCCGAGGGCCGGGGTGGCGTCGCCGCCCCGGCCCTCGTCGGCACCGGCCTCAGACGCCGGCGCTGCCCGGCCCCGCCCAGGCGGTGGTGCTGCCGGGGCCGGCCCAGTCGGTGGTGTCCTTGCCGCCACCGGACCCCTCGCTGACGACCCCCTCCGCCTGCAGCGCGGCGAGCGTGGCGGCATCCACGTCGACCGACTCGCCCGCCGAGTGGTTGACCCCGTCGGGGTCGGTCCAGTCGCTCTCCAGCTTCACGTACACCATGGCGTATCCCCCTTGATCGCGGTCGGCATTCGGCCGCCTGAATGTAGCTCTTGACGCCGTCCGGAGAACTGTCCGCAAGCCAACAGCCCGGTACCTGACACCGCCGCCGGCGGCGATACTCACGGTGGACGCCGCGGGGGGCGCGGCGCCCGGCCGCGGGGCGGCCGGCAGATCCGCCAGTGGAGGGTGTCATCTCCGCGCAGTGTGACCGATGTGGACGTACCGCCGCCGACGGCGACCGCTTCTGCGGTGGCTGCGGCGCGGAGCTGGGTGCCGTCTGCCCGCACTGCCTGCGCCCGCTCGCCACCGACGTGACGTTCTGCACCTCGTGCGGGGCGCCCCGGACCGGGGCGCAGCGCCCCGCCGCGGCGCCCCAGGAGGACCGCCGCCGGGTCAGCGTGCTCTTCGTCGACCTGATCGACTTCACCCCGTACGTCGAGCGAACCGACCCGGAGCAGGTCCGCGGCATGCAGACCGGCTTCTTCTCGGCCGCCAAGCGGGTGGTCGGGCAGTACGGCGGCGTGGTCGAGAAGTACATCGGCGACGCGGTGATGGCGCTCTTCGGCGCCCCGGTGGCCACCGAGACCGACGCGCTGCGCTGCGTCCGCGCCGGGCTGGAGCTGCAGCGGGTGCTGACCCGGTTCGCCCCGACCGGCGCCGACGAGCTGCGGTTCCGGGTGGGCGTGGCGACCGGCGAGGCGCTGGTCGACGTGGCCGCCGCCCGGGACGGTGGGCAGGCCATCGTGGCCGGTGACGTGGTCAACACCGCGTCCCGGATGCAGTCGGTGGCGCCGCCCGGCGGGGTGCTGGTCTGCGGCGCCACCCACGCGCTGACCAAGGACGCCATCCGCTACTCCGAGCAGCCGCCGGTCACCCTGCGCGGGCGCTCCTCGCCGACCGAGGTCTGGCTGGCGCTGTCCCCGGTCCGCCGCCAGCCGACCGACCGGGAGCCGGACACCACCCCGCTGATCGACCGTGAGCACGAGCTGGGGCTGCTGGTCAACGCCCTGCACCGGTCGCTGCGGGACCAGATGCCGCAGGTGGTGACCGTCTTCGGGCGGGCCGGCATCGGCAAGAGCCGGCTCGTCCGCGAGCTGTACCGGCACGCCGGGCGGCTGGTCGACGAGCCGCTGACCTGGCGTACCGGGCGGTGCCCGCCGTTCGGCGAGAACGTCACGTTCGCCGCGCTGGCCGACGTGGTCAAGACCGAGGCGGGCATCCTGGACACCGACCCCGCACCGACCGCGGCGCAGCGGCTGGCCGCCGCGGTGACCGAGCTGGTCGGTCCCGGGGAGCGGGACCGGATCGTCGACGCCCTGCGCCCGCTGGTCGGGCTGACCGGCACCGCGCTGCCCGCGGAGGAGGCCGAGTCGGCGTGGCGGCGGTTCCTGCTGGCGCTGGCGGCCCGCCGACCCACCGTGCTGGTCTTCGAGGACCTGCACTGGGCCGACGACGCGATGCTGCGCTTCGTCGAGCTGCTCGGCGCGGCCGCCCGCGACGTCCCGCTGCTGCTGCTCTGCACGGCCCGGCCGGAGCTGGTCGACCGCGACCCGAGCTGGGCGGGGACGATCACCGGCTCGGTCACCATCACCCTGCCGCCGCTGCGGGACACCGGCATCGCCTCCCTCTACGCGCACATGTTCGGCCAGGCGGCCTTCTCCGCCGACATGCTCAGCCCGCTGGTCGAGGTGGCCGGCGGCAACCCGCTCTACGCCCACGAGTACGTCCGGATGCTGATCGAGCAGGGCGCGCTGCGCCAGTCGGGGCGCGGCTGGTCGCTGGAGAAGCACCTGGACCTGCCGATGCCGGAGAGCGTGCACGCGGTGATCGCCAACCGGGTGGACCTGCTCGACGCCAAGGACCGGGCGGTGCTGCTGGCCGCCTCGGTGGTGGGAGTGCAGTTCTGGCCGGGCGCGGTGGCCGCCGCCCTGGGCCTGGCGGTGGAGTCGGTGGAGCGGGCGCTGCGCCGGTTGGAGCAGCGCGACTTCGTGCACGAGCAGGCGGCGTCGACGATGGCCGGGCAGCCGGAGTTCCGGTTCCGGCACGTGCTGGTCCGGGACGTCTGCTACCAGCGGCTGCCGCGCACCGAGCGGGTGGCCCGGCACGAGCGGACGGCGGACTGGCTGGACGCGCTGTCGCAGAGCCGGGACACGACCTGGCGGAGGTCCTGGCGCACCACCGGTGGGCGGCGCACGAGATCGCCCGGACGCTGGACATGGACACCCACCGGTACGCCGGCCCGGCCCGCGCGGCGCTGCACCGGGCCGCCCGCCGGGCGTACGCGCTGCACGGCCTGGACGCGGCCGCCGGCCACGCGGGCCGCGCGCTCGGCCTGGCCGACGACGGCGACCCGGTGGGCCGGCTGCAACTGGAGCTGCTGAGCACCGAGATCTCCTTCTACCGGGACGGCAACACCTTCCTCTCCGGCGGCGGGCCGGAGCAGTTGCACACCCTCGCCGACCGGCTGCTCGCCCACGGCGACGACGCCTGCGCCGCCCGGGCCTGGACGCTGCTCGGCCAGGCGGCCTGGCTGCGCGCCGACCGGGCTACGGCGGTGGCCTGCCTGGACCGGGCGGTGGGGCTCTTCGAGCCGCTGCCGGACAGCGCCCAGAAGGCGGACGCGCACGCCGAGCTGGGCCGGCTGCACATGCTGAACTACGAGCGGGACGCGGCCGTCGCGGCGGCGGAGACGGCGGCGGAGATCGGCGAGCGGCTGGGGCTGGCGGAGATCCGCACCAACGCCCGGATCACCGCGGCCACCGCCCGCTACCAGGCCGGCGACCGGGTGGGCCTGGACGAGCTGCACGCGATCGTGGAGTTCAGCCGGGCCCAGCAGCTGCTGGCCCTGCCCCGGGCGATGCAGAACCTCGCGTACGCGGTCCGCGAGGAGGGCGACTGGCTGCGCTCGGACGCCCTGCTGTCGGCCGCGCCGGCGCGTACGGCCAGCGGGCAGACGCTGACCACCAGCTACTCCGGCGAGGCGATGCGGGCGTACTTCGACGGGGACTTCCCCCGCCTGCTCGCCGCCGCCGACGCGTTCGTGGACACGCCGACCGGTGGCTGGGACATGCAGGTCCGCGGGCTGCGCTCCTGCCTGCTGTGCTGCGCGGCGGCCGGTGCCGCCGGCGCCCCGGCCCGGATCGGACGTCGGGTCGGCCGGGGGGCCGGTGACCGGCGTGGTCAGGGTCGGCTCGGCCTGCGGGATCCGCTCCCCGTCGCCGCCGCCCGTCAG
>NZ_JAEVHJ010000262.1:0-9739 GCF_016802855.1 Micromonospora sp. ATA51
CGACCACCACGTCGACGACTACATCGCCCGCGCACGACTCAAAACCGCAGCCTGAAAACCTGACTCAGTTGTTCAGATTCTCGAACCCAAGGATCTAGCCCCGGGATGAGGGGTCCAGCCGGGCGAGGAAGCGGTGGTTGTCCGGCGTGCCGGCGAGCTGACGGAGGAGCTGGTCGAGGGCCTGGTGCCGGTCCAGTGCGGACAGCGCGGAACGCAGGGCGCGCAGGCGGTGCAGCTCGGCGCCGCTGGCGAGCAGCTCTTCCCGCCGCGTGCCGGAGGGTCGGATGTCGACGGCTGGGAACCTACGCCGGTCGGCCAGCGACCGGTCCAGCCGCAGCTCGGCGTTGCCGGTGCTCTTGAACTCCTCGTAGATCAGCGTGTCGGCCGCGGACCCGGTCTCCACCAGGGCCGAGGCGATCACGGTCAGCGAGCCGCCCTCCTCGACGTTGCGGGCCGCGGCGAGCAGCCGCTTCGGCGGGTTGAGCGCGGCCACGTCGACGCCGCCGGAGAGCGTACGCCCGCCGGAGCGGACGGCGAGGTTGTAGGCGCGGCCCAGCCTGGTGAGCGAGTCGAGCAGCACGACGACGTCGTGCCCCAGCTCGACCAGGCGCTTCGCCCGCTCGATCGCCAGCTCCGCCACCGTGGTGTGGTCCTGCGGCGGACGGTCGAACGTGGCCGCGATGACCTCGCCCTTCACCGACCGAGACATGTCGGTGACCTCTTCCGGCCGCTCGTCGACCAGCACCACCATCAGGTGGCACTCCGGGTTGTTGCGGGTGATCGCGTTCGCGATCGCCTGCAGCACCATCGTCTTACCCGCCTTCGGCGGCGAGACGATCAGCGCCCGCTGGCCCTTGCCGATCGGCATGACCAGGTCGATCACCCGGGTGGTCAGGATGTGCGGCTCGGTCTCCAGCCGCAGCCGCTCCTGCGGGTACAGCGGGGTCAGCTTGTAGAACTCCGGCCGCCGCCGCGCCTCCTCCGGCTCCATCCCGTTGATGGTGTCCAGCCGGACCAGCGGGGCGTGCCGGCCCCGGCGCGGCTCACCGGTGCGTACCGCCCCGGTGACCAGGTCGCCGCGGCGAAGGCGTACCTGGTGAGTTGGGACGTGGAGACGTGGACGTCGTCCGGGGTGGACAGGTAGCCGTGGACACGGACGTACCCCCGGTCGTCGTCGACGTCAAGGATGCCGCTGATCGGGGTCAGGGCGGTGGATTCGATGGTCATGGGGTGCCTTTCGGATCAGGTGGCCGCCCGCGGGCGACTGGCGTCCGCCTCGAGCGGGGAGGTCGGCGCCGGCAGGGCGGGCGGGGAGGGAAGGTCGGGCGTACCGGGAAGGGATGGCCTCGCGGGCCGGCCGGGCAGCGCCGTGCCGGGTCCGCACGTGCGGCGCACGGGCGACCGGCCGGCGGCGAAAGCGCTCACCGGGTGCGGAATGGCCTGGCCGGGAGACCGGCAGCGAGGTCACCGCAGCGCGGGACTCGCGGAATGGACACCCCGGGACGGTGATGGGCCGTGCGGAGTGAGTGAGGAAGACTCCGGGCGGCGTCGTCCGCCGGCATCCGGGTCCCTTCGCAGAGTAACCGGGCACGCCTCGACCGGCAAGCAAGTGACCCGGCAGCGCCCCGTTGGCGTCGGCGTTACAGTGGGCGCGCGGGAACCGGGAAGTCGAGGACAGTGACTGCCACTACCGTGGTCGGCCGGGGCCCGAGCATCGGGCACACCCGCCGCGACCTGGTCCCGGTGCACACCACCGCCGCCGGCACCACCGTCCGGCTGCACACGCTGCGGGAGGCCCTCGGGTGAACGACGACCGGTACACGCTGCGCCCGGTGGGTCGGGTGGAGTCGCCGCTGACCGACCCGGGCGTGGCCCCGAAGCAGGGCGACGAGGGGGCGCCGGAGGCCTGGCTGGTCTTCGAGGAGGGGATCGCCCCGGCGGTGCGCGACCTGCGTCCCGGCGCCGACCTGCTGGTGCTGACCTGGCTGGACCGGGCCCGGCGTGACGTGCTGGCGGTGCATCCGCGCGGGGACCGGTCCCGCCCGGAGACCGGCGTGTTCAGCACCCGCTCCCCGCACCGGCCGAACCCGATCGGTCTGCACCGGGTCCGGGTCCTCGATGTGGACGGGGTGCGGGTCCGGGTGGCGGACCTGGAGGCGGTGCACGGGACGCCGGTGCTGGACGTCAAGCCGGTGCTCGACGGCGAACGCTGACCCTCCCTCCCCGCTCCAGCGGCCGGCGGCACCGCGGGCCGCCCGCCGACCATGTCCTCCCTGGACCGGCGGGGCGGCGGGCGCGGTCGGCGGTCAGTGGCCCCGGGCGAGCCATTCGTCCAGGTGGGGCGCCTCGGCGGCGATCGTGGTGCTGTCGCCGTGGCCGGTGTGCACGACGGTCTCCGGCGGCAGGGTGAGCAGCCGGGTCCGGATCGACTCGATGATGGTGCCGAAGTCGCTGTGGGAGCGGCCGGTGGCGCCCGGCCCGCCGGCGAAGAGGGTGTCGCCGGTGAAGACCACGCCGAGGGCCGGGGCGTGGAAGGTGCACGCGCCGGGGCTGTGACCGGGGGTGTGCAGCACCCGCAGGGCGATGCCGGCCACCTCGACGGTCGCGCCGTCGGCCAGCTCGCCGTCCGGCGGCGTGCCCGGATGGACCAGGTCCCAGAGCACCCGGTCGGCCGGATGCAGCAGCACCGGCGCGCCGGTGGCCCGGGCCAGCTCCGGCGCCACGCGTACGTGGTCGTCGTGGGCGTGGGTGGCCAGCACGGCGACCACCCGGCGGGCGCCGACGACGCGCAGGATGGCCGCCACGTCGTGCGGCGCGTCGACGACGACGCACTCGGCGTCGTCGCCGACCACCCAGACGTTGTTGTCGACGTCGAAGGTCTGCCCGTCCAGGGAGAAGGTGCCGGAGGTGACGGTGTGGTCGACGCGGGCGGTCATGGGAAGACCACCACCGAGCGGAGCACGTCGCCGTGGTGCATCCGGGTGAACGCCTCCTCGACCTGGTCCAGGGCGATCTCCTCGGTGACGAAGGCGTCCAGGTCCAGTCGACCCTGCAGGTAGAGCGCGGTGAGCGTCGGGAAGTCCCGGCTGGGCAGGCAGTCGCCGTACCAGCTGGACTTGAGGGCGCCGCCGCGGCCGAAGACGTCGAGCAGCGGCAGCTCCACCTTCATCTCCGGGGTGGGCACGCCGACCAGCACCACCGTGCCGGCCAGGTCGCGGGCGTAGAAGGCCTGCTTCCAGGTCTCCGGGCGGCCGACCGCCTCGATCACCACGTCGGCGCCGAACCCGCCGGTGGCGGCGCGGATCGCCTCGACCGGGTCGTCCTCGGAGGCGTTGACCGTGTGCGTCGCCCCGAACTTGCGCGCCCAGTCGAGCTTGCGGGAGTCGGTGTCCACCGCGATGATCGTCGTCGCTCCGGCGAGGGCGGCGCCGGCGATCGCGGCGTCGCCGACGCCGCCGCAGCCGATCACCGCGACCGAGTCGCCCCGGCTGACCTGGCCGGTGTTCATCGCCGCGCCGAGCCCGGCCATCACCCCGCAGCCGAGCAGGCCCACCGCTGCGGGCCGGGCCGCCGGATCGACCTTGGTGCACTGCCCGGCGTGGACCAGGGTCTTCTCGGCGAAGGCGCCGATGCCCAGCGCGGGCGACAGTTCGGTGCCGTCGGTGAGGGTCATCTTCCGGGCGGCGTTGTGGGTGTTGAAGCAGTACCAGGGGCGGCCCCGGCGGCAGGCCCGGCACACTCCGCAGACCGCGCGCCAGTTGAGCACCACGAAGTCGCCCGGGGCCACCCCGGTGACCCCCTCCCCCACCTGCTCGACGATGCCGGCCGCCTCGTGACCGAGCAGGAACGGGTACTCGTCGTTGATGCCGCCCTCCCGGTAGTGCAGGTCGGTGTGGCAGACCCCGCAGGACTGGACGCGGACGACCGCCTCGCCCGGCCCCGGGTCCGGCACCAGGATGGTGGTCACCTCCACCGGCGCGCCCTTGCGCCGCGACACGACTCCCCGGACTTCCTGGCTCACGGTGTCTCCTTCGTTCGCGACTGTGATCACGCTCCCCCGCGAACCTACCGCCGGGCGCGCCGGCGGCCCAACGCCGCTCGGCGGGTTAGCAACGCCCGTACCGGGTAGGCCGGGGCACGATTCTCCGGCACCGACGGGAGTGGTCATGAAGCTGACGCATGCGCCGCTGCGGGTCAGCATCGGCGCGTTCTTCCTGAATTCCGGGCTCAGCAAGCGCAGCCTGGAGGGCGAGGCCGCCGAGGCGATGCACGGCATGGCCGTGGGGGCGGTCCCGCAGCTCCGGCAGCTGGACGCCGCCCAGTTCGCCAAGCTGCTGTCCCGGAGCGAGATCGCCCTGGGCGCCGCGCTGCTCACCCCGTTCGCGCCGTCGTTCCTGGTCGGGCTGGGGCTGGCCGCGTTCGGCGCCGGGCTGATGCAGCTCTACCTGAAGACGCCGGGGCTGCGGGAACCGCACAGCCTGAAGCCCACGCAGGCCGGCACCCCCATCGCCAAGGACTTCTGGCTGGTCGGCGCGGGGCTGACCCTGGTGCTGGACTCGCTCACCCACCGACGCCTCCGCAGCTGACCGGGCCGCCGGCCCGGTGGGACCGCGGTCAGGCGGCCGCCGGGACCGGGACAGCGGCCCGGTCCGCCGCGTACCGACGGCGGGCGGCGTTGCGGTAGCGCAGCACCTGCACCGCGCCGAGGCCCCAGAGCAGGTACTGCACGGCGAAGGCCCAGCGGAACGCGTCCAGCGGCGGGGTGGACCGCCCCGCGGGAGTGGCCAGGTCGAGGACCACGCCGACGGCCAGGATCAGCAGGATCGAGGCGACGAAGCCCCCCACGTTGACGATCCCGGTGGCGCTGCCGATGCGGTGCACCGGGTTGAACGTGCGCGCGTAGTCGAAGCCGATGACCGAGCCGGGCCCGTTCACCGCGAGGACGACCACCAGGGTCACCAGCAGCCAGTGCGGCGCCCGCCCCGGCCAGGCGAGCACCACGGCCCAGACGGCGGCGGTGGCCGCGGTGATGGCGAAGACCACCACCGAGCGGCGGAACGGGTGCCGGGCGCACAGGTGCGCGATGACCGGACCGCAGACCAGGGTCGCCACGGTCATCAGGGTGAGCAGGAAGGCGGCGGCGGTGGGTGAGAGGCCCTGGCCCTGCACCAGGAACGGGTAGCCCCAGAGCAGCGCGAAGACCGAGCCGGAGAACTGGGTGACGAAGTGGGTCCAGAGACCGAGGCGGGTGCCCGGCTGGGCCCAGGCCGCGGCGAGCTGCCGGCGTACGGTGGCCAGGTCCGGGGCGACAGCGGCGGCGTGCTCGGCGTGCGGGGTGTCGCGTACCGCCGCGAGCACCAGCAGCAGCACGGTCGCGCCGAGCGCGGCCGCGGTGAGGAAGGCGGGGGTCCAGCCGGCGTGGTGCAGCAGCGCCACCAGGGGTACGGCGCCGAGGACCGCGCCGAGCTGCCCGACGGTGCCGGTGAGCTGCACCAACAGCGGGTTGCGCCGCCCGGGGAACCAGAACGCCACGATCCGCAGCACGCTGATGAAGGTCATCGCGTCGCCGAGGCCGACCAGGACCCGGGCGGCGACGGCGAGCCGGACGTCGGTGGCGACGGCGAAGCAGAGCTGCCCGGCCACCATCAGCGCCCCGCCGGTGAGCAGCAGCCGGCGGGAGCCGAACCGGTCGAGGAGCACGCCGACGGGCACCTGCATCGCCGCGTACACGGCGAGCTGGGCGACGGAGAAGGTGGCCAGCGCCGAGGCGTTGATGTGGAAGCGGTCGGCCGCGTCCACCCCGGTCACGCCGAGCGAGCTGCGGTGGAACACGGCGGCCACGTACGCGGTGAGCGCGACCGCGTAGACCCGGAGGGCGGGGTGGCGCACGGCGGCGACGCTCACCGCAGCCTCCGCAGCACGGTCGCGGCCTTGTCGACGTGGGCGCCGACGGCGTCGAGCCAGGCCCGCAGGTCGTCGCCGTCGAGGGCGGCGAGCTGGCCGGCGTGCTCGGCGAGGACCACGTCCGCCCAGCCTGGTGAGAGCCGGAAGCTCGCCTCGCCCATCCGCAGCTGCCGGTCGCGCAGCCGGTGGTACAGCTCGGCGAGGATCTCGTTGCCGGCGGCCTCGACCACGGTGGCGTGGAAGGCCCGGTCGGCTGCCATCAGCGCGGTCACGTCGCCGGCGGCGTGCGCCTGGCGCATCTCGGTGAGCCAGCGGGCCAGGTCGCCCTTCAGCTCGGCGCGGCGCGGCCACACCCGCTCCGCGGCGTGCAGCTCGACCAGCCGGCGGGCCTCGATCACGTCGGCGATCTCGCGGGCGGAGACCGGCCGGATCAGCGCCCCGCGCTTGGGGTAGAGCGCGACCAGCCCCTCGGCCTCCAGTCGGAGCAGCGCCTCCCGGACCGGGGTGCGGGACACGCCGGCGGCCTCGGCGATCTCGCCCTCGCTGATCAGCGAGCCACCGGGATAGACCTGCTCCAGGATCGCGCGCTTGAGGTGCCGGTAGGCCCGCTCGGCGGCGGACGGCGCGGTCGCGCGCGGCGAGGTCGTGGGATGCGTCATGTATCTATGGTGCCTCCCAAGACCGGATGACCGTGGCGCCTGGCGCGCGAAGGTGGCGCAGGCCACGTGCCGCCGGGTGAGCCGGGTCAGCCGGGTCGCAGCGTGACGAGGCCGTCGTCGCCGAGGACGAACCGGGTCCGGTACGGCGCGCCCAGCCCGTCCAGCAGCTCGGCCAGCCAGCGGGCCTCCTCCGGCCCCGCCGACTCCAGTCGCATGCGGCGCATCCGCACCGGGACGAGTCGCAACCGGCGCAGCTCGCCGCTGTCGGCGTCCAGGCTCGCCAGGTGCAGCAGCCGCAGCTCCGGCCGGTACGACTCCTGCCCGCCGATCCCCTCGTAGTCGTCGATCAGGTCGCCGCAGCCGTACAGGATGAGCCGTCCCCGGTACCGCTCGACCGGGCGCGGGTGGTGCGACGAATGACCGTGCAGCAGGTGCACGCCGGACTCCACCAGCCGGTGCGCGAACCGGACGTGCTCGTCCGGCACCTGGTAGCCCCAGTTCGACCCCCAGTGCACGGAGACCACCACCAGGTCCGTCGGCCCCGCCTCCCGGCCGATCCGGTCGGCGAGCATCCCCGCCGTGGCCTCGGACACCTCGGGCAGGTACGCCACGCCGGGTCGCCCGCCGGTCGCGCCCACGGCGGGGGGACGCCGCTGGAGGGGGCGCCCACCGACCAGACCAGCAGCCGGCGGCCGCCGGCGAGGGGCACCCGCGCCGGCTGCCACGCCTCGTCCTCGTCCCGGCCCGCGCCGGCCGGCGTGATCCCGGCCCGCCGCAGGGCGTCCAGGGTGTCGCCGAGCCCCTCCGCGCCGAAGTCGAGGACGTGGTTGTTGGCCAGCGCGCAGACGTCGAGCCGGGCCGCGGTGAGGCAGGCGAGGTTGTCCGGGTGCATCCGGTAGTGGATGCCCTTGCCCGGGGCGTACTCGCCGCGGCCGGTCACCGCCGTTTCCAGGTTGACGATCCGCACGTCCGGGCGCAGCTCGTCGAGGAGGCGCAGCGCCGCGCCCCACGGCCACTGCGGCGGGGCCGGGCGGGGTACCGGTCCGGCGACGGACTCAACCAGCTCGACGTAGCGACGGGCGTCGGTGACCGCCGCTTCCCGCAGCCCGGGCGGCCCCGGCCGGGGCAGGATCTGGTCGACGCCGCGACCGGTCATCACGTCGCCGGCGAGCAGCAGCGTCACCTCGGCCACGGGTTCGTCTTCCCCGCCCCGCCGCTCCCGCACCTGCTCGGACCGGGGAATTGCGCCCGCTGCGGTCGAATGCGGGCCGGCGTCCCCGGGTACCTGGGCGGTCATGACTCCGGACCTGACGATCGTGGTGGCCACCCGCAACCGGCGGGACCAGCTCCTGGCACTGCTGCCCCGGCACACCGCCCCGGTGATCGTGGTGGACAACGGCTCGGACGACGGCACGCCGGCCGCGGTCGCGCGGGCCCTTCCCCACGTGCGGGTGGTCGAGCTGGGCCGCAACGCCGGGGCCGGGGCGGCCCGCAACGTCGGCGTGGCGCTGGCCGACACCCCGTTCGTCGCGTTCGCCGACGACGACTCGTACTGGGCGCCCGGGTCGCTGGAGCGGGCCGGGGAGCTGCTGCGCACCCACCCCCGGACCGCGCTGCTGACCGGGCGGGTGCTGGTCGGCCGGGCGGGTCGGCTCGACCCGATCTCGGCGGGGATGGCGCGGGCCCCGCTCGGCACCGCCCCGGACGCGCCCGGCCCGACCGTGCTCGGCTTCCTGGCCTGCGCGGTGGTGCTGCGTCGCGCCGCGTACCGGCAGGTCGGCGGCTTCGCCGAGCGGCTCGGGACGTATGGCGAGGAGGCGCTGCTGGCGATGGACCTGGCCGCCGCCGGGTGGCACCTGGCGTACGTCCCGGGGGTCTCGTGCCGGGCCGAGCCGACCCGGTTGAGGATGACTCCGCGATCCGCACGGCGAGGTCGAAGGCGCGCATGCCGAGCACCAGCGCGGCGGCGCTGCGGCCCTGCGCGGGGTGTCGAGGACCAGCAGCACGGGCGCGTCGATCAGGCCGGGCGACGTGCGCGGTGGAGGCGTACGCGCCGCGGCCGACCGCGCCGTCGTGCAGCCCCATCACCCCCTCGACCACCGCGACGTCGGCGGGGGTGGGGACGTTGGCGCCGTGCCGCAGCAGCGGCGCGATCCGCTCCTCGCCGACCAGCCAGGGGTCGAGGTTGCGGCCGGGCCGGCCGGCGGCGAGGGCGTGGTAGCCGGGGTCGATGTAGTCGGGGCCGACCTTGTGCGGGCTGACGGTGAGGCCGCGGCGGCGGAGCGCGGCGAGCAGTCCGGTGGCCACAGTCGTCTTGCCGTGCCCGCTGGCCGGCGCAGCCACGACCAGCCGGGGCAGCGCCCATGCGTCGGCCGGTGCGGTGACCGCCGGCCGCGGCAGCGCCCAGGCCCCGGTCACCACTCGATCCCCTTCTGGCCCTTCTGGCCGGCGTCCATCGGGTGCTTGATCTTGGTCAGCTCGGCGACCAGGTCGGCGGCCTCGACCAGCCGCGGGTCGGCGTCCCGGCCGGTGATGACGACGTGCTGGAAGCCGGGGCGGCTGCGCAGCGTCTCGACCACCTCGTCGACGTCCACCCAGCCCCACTTCATCGGGTAGGTGAACTCGTCGAGCACGTACAGGCCGTGGCGTTGCGCGGCCAGGTCGCGCTGGATCTGCCGCCAGCCCTCCAGGGCGTCGGCGGCGTGGTCGGCCGCGCCGCCGCGCTGGATCCAGGACCAGCCCTCGCCCATCTTGTGCCAGGCCACCGGGGCGCCCTGGCCGGTGCGCTCGTGCACCTCGCCGAGGGCGCGGAAGGCGTTCTCCTCCCCCACCCGCCACTTGGCGCTCTTGACGAACTGGAACACCCCGATCGGCAGCCCGGCCGTCCAGGCCCGCAGCGCCAGCCCGAACGCGGCGGTCGACTTCCCCTTCATCTGTCCGGTGTGGACGATGGTCAGCGGCCGGTGGCGCCGCTGCCGCGTGCTCAACCCGTCGGCGGGTACGAAGGAAGGCTTCCCCTGCGGCATCAGGCAACGCTCCTGTCGGGTCGACTCCCCGCGATCTTGCGGTTTGTGCCCCTGATGTCGGCGCTTTCGTCCGATCCGCCGGGGCGCGAAGTGCAAGATCGCGGCGGGGTGGTGAGGGTGGCGAGGGTGAGGTCGTCGAGGGGGTGGTGG
>NZ_JAEVHJ010000263.1:0-9704 GCF_016802855.1 Micromonospora sp. ATA51
ACCTGGCCGAAGGCGAGCGGCCGGGCCCGGGGCAGCCGCGCGTCGTGGGCCCGCTTCAGCTCGTACCCGTGCCGCGCCCCACCCGCCAGCAACCCGAGCCAGAACATGCTGAGTGGACCACCGCACCACTATTCACTCAGCGAATAGCCCCCGTCAACCCCTCCCCTCCCTCCCGCGCCGATCTTGCAGTTTGTGCCCCTGATTCGCGCTATTTGCGCTCTTTGCCCGGGCACCAACTGCAAGATCGCGCGCTGGGAGCGGGGTGGGGTGGGGTGGGGTGGTCAGATCGGCCAGGCGGCGAGTCGGTCGTACGTCGGACGGGGGCCCGGGTGGCTGCGGACCAGGACCAGTTCGCTCGCCGGCCACTCCGGCCCCAGGTAGCCGGCCAGGGTCTCCCGGTCGGCGAGCACGTCGGCGCGATCGATCCGATCGCCGGGGCGGGCGATGGTCAGGTGCGCCCGGAACGGCTTCTCGTCGTGCGGCAGCCGGGCCCGGCGCAGCCCGAACCGGATCAGCCGGGCCAGCGTCGCCAGCGCCTCGACGTCACCCCGGAGGTCCACCCAGAGCACGGTGAACTGGCCCCGCCCGAAGCTGCCCCCACCGCCGAGGCGCAGCCGGGGCGAGCTGTCCCGCCCGTCCCGGAACGTCTCGGCGGCCAGGCCGAGCACGCTCTCCACGTCGACCAGCCGCTCCTCCTCGACGTCGCCGAGGAAGGCGAGGGTGAGGTGGGCGTGGGTCGGGTCGGCCAGCCGGACGTTGGTGCCGGCGGCGAAGGCGGCGCCCACCCGGAGCTCGGCCACCCGGGCGGTCAGGTCGTCGACCGCCGGTCGAGGCGGGTAGACCGCGACGAACAGCCGCATCGGGATCCCGCTCAGCGGTGCCGCTGGCGGTGCCCCGGCCGGGCGGTCGGCAGGGTGATGCCGGCGGCGTGCAGCAGCCCCTCCACCCGGACCCGCTCGATCTCCCGGTCCACACCCTCCAGCTCGGCCAGGTGCTCGGGGATGCCCAGCGCCCGGCAGGCGGCCCGCAGCCGCTCGTCGTACGCGTCGATGACCGCGCCGTGCCAGACCACCGACCGCTCGACGGCGGCGAGCCGGTGCCCGCCGAGGCGACGCAGGTCGGCGGCGATCTGTTCCAACGGGCGCCGGTCGTCCCGGTCGAACTCGGTCAGGTCGATGTCGCGGGTGAGCGCGTCCGCCTCGATGGCCCGGTCCAGCCCGGCGATGGCGCGTCGTTCGCTCCGCTGCTCCCGCCACTCGGCCCACCGGCAGGCCACCCGATCCATGATCTCGTCGGCGCAAAATAGCAGCGCGAAGGCGGCGGGCAGGCAGCAGACGGCGAGGATCGCCAACATCAGCAGCAGACCCCGCCCCAATCCCACACATCGACGCTAAGCCCCGCCGTGACCGCCCGCCACCCGATTGCCGGTATCCGGACGCGAATGAATGGGGAAAGACCGGCCCCCGCAACGGGAACCGGTCTTTCGAGGGCGATCGCGGGCGTCACTCGCCGGTGGGCGACACCACGTAGAAACGCGGCATGGGCAGCACCCGCATCCGGAGCCGGGCGCCGGAGCGGCGCAGCTGCCAGGCGAGCGCGAGCAGCGCGGCGGCGAGCGAGATCAGCCCGCCGATCCAGATGCTCGCCCCGGCGCCGTAGGTCTCGGCCACCCAGCCGATCACCGGCGCACCCACCGGGTTGGTGCCCAGGAACACCAGCACCCAGAGCGCCATGACCCGACCGCGGAAGGCGGCGTCGACGCCGAGCTGGACCCGCTGGTTGGCCGCCTGGGCGAAGAAGACCATGAAGAAGCCCGTCGGCAGCAGCAGCGCCACCACCAGCCAGTACGCCCCCGCGAGCCCGACCAGGGTGCCGAAGCTGGCGCAGCCGACCGCCGCGCCGAGCACCAGCCAGACCGAGGGGCGGCTGCGCCGCCCGGTACCGGCCAGCGCGCCGGTCAGCGCGCCGCAGGCGAGGGCGGTGCTGAACAGGCCGAACGAGGCGGCGCCGGTGTTGAAGACGGTCTTGGCCAGCGCGGCCAGGGTGAGCTGGAAGTTGAACAGGCTCATCCCGACCACCGACATCAGCGCCATCGGCAACAGCAGGTCGGGGCGGCGCCAGACGTAGCGCAGGCCGTCGACCACCTTCGCCTGGTCGCGCTGGCCCACCGGCAGGAGGTCCTTGCGGTGCAGCTCGGCGGGACGCATCCGGACCACGTTGACCAGCGGGGCGATCGAGCTGAGCGCACTGAAGAGGAAGACCGGGCCCACGTCGAAGGCGGCGATGGCCAGGCCGGCGAGGGCCGGGCCGATGATCCGGGCCGAGTTGAACACCGCCGCGTTGAGCGAAAGCGCGTTCGGCAGCAGCGGCATGCCGACCAGTTCGGAGACGAACGCCTGCCGGACCGGGGTCTCCACCGCGTTGGCCACGCCGAGCAGGGCGGCGAACGCGAAGACGTGCCAGAGCTGCACCAGCCCGGTGATCACCAGCAGGCTCATCCCGAGCGCCAGCACGGTCCAGAACGCGTTGGCGACGAAGAGCAGCAGTCGCTTGTCGTACCGGTCGGCGAGGCGGCCGGAGAGCAGGGTGAGCAGCAGTACGGGGGTGAACTGGAGCGCGGTGACCACACCGAGCGCGGTGGCGGAGTTGTCGGAAAGCTCGAGGACGAGCCAGTCCTGGGCGATGAACATCATCCAGACGCCGATCAGTTTGACCAGCTGTCCGGTGGCGAAGAGTCGGTAGTTGCGGACTCGTAGGGACTGGAACATCGTGCTCAGCTTGGCCTGCACTCTTGGTGCGCCTCCTCGCGGTCGTACGCGTCATCGACGATGGACGGCGCGGACCGCGGGACGCTCGAGTCAGGCGCGAGCGAGCTGCTGGAGGATCTCCGCGGCCCGCCGCAGCGTGTCGCGTTCCTCCTCGGTGAGCGCGGCCAGCCGGCTGGCCAGCCACTCGTTGCGGGCCCGTTCGAACTGGTCGAGCACCGCAAGTCCCCCCTCGGTCGCCGCCAGGATGACCTGTCGACCGTCGGTCGGATGGGGGGTGCGCTGCACGAGGCCGCGCTCCTCCAACTTCGCGACGATCTTGGTCATCGTCGGCGGCTGCACCCGCTCGATGTCGGCCAGTTCCCGGGGCGTCAGCGCGCCCGCCAGCTTGAGGCTGGTGAGCGCGGAGAGCTGGGTGACCGTGAGGTCGCCGACCGGTCGGGCCCGTCGGACCCGCCGGTTGAACCGGGTGATCGCATCACGCAGCTGAGGGGCCAGCTGCGCCGGTGGCACGCGTCTCGCCGTCACCGTCCGCTCCGTCACAATCGTTAGCTTAACTAATGAGCCTGGCTAACGACATGCGATATGACCAGGCTCACCAGGAGGAATATGAGTTACCGAACCGCGGACTCGATCGGCCCGCGCAGGAAGTACAGCACGAACAGCGCCGCCACTCCGTACAGCAGGGGGTGGATCTCCCGCGCCTTCCCCCGCGCCGACTTCACCAGCACGTAGGTGATGACGCCCGCGCCGATGCCGTTCGAGATCGAGTAGGTGAACGGCATCAGCACGATGGTGAGGAACGCGGGAATGGCGATCTCGTAGTCGGTCCAGTCGATGGTCCGCACCGCCGTCATCATCAGGAAGCCGACCACCACCAGCGCCGTCGACGCCGCCTCGAACGGCACGATCACCGCCAGCGGCGCCAGGAACATCGCCAGCAGGAACAGGCCGCCGGTGACCAGGTTGGCCACCCCGGTCCGGGCGCCCTCCGCGACCCCCGCCGCGCTCTCGATATACGACGTGTTGCTGGAGACGCTGGCCGCGCCGCCCGCCGCCGCGGCGATCGAGTCGACCAGCAGGATCTCCTTCGCCCGCGGCGGGGTGCCCCGCTCGTCGAGCATGCCGCCCTCCTGGCCGATCGCGACCATCGTGCCCATGGTGTCGAAGAAGTCCGTGATCAGCAGGGTGAACACGAACATCAGCGGGACCAGCCAGCCCACCCGGCTCCACGAACCCAGCACGTCGAAGTTGCCGAGCAGCGACAGGTCCGGGACGTCGACGACCTTCTCCGGCAGCGTCGGCACGTTCAACGCCCAGCCCTTCGGGTTGGGCCGGCCGTTCACGAAGGACGGACCGATGTGCCCCACCGCCTCCACGACGATCGCCAGCACCGTGGAGGCGAGGATGCCGACCAGGATCGCCCCGCGCACCCGGCGCACCACCAGCACCAGCGTCAGCAGCAGGCCGACCACAAACACCAGCGTCGGCCAGCTGACGAGCTTGCCCCCGATGCCCAGGCCGACCGGCACGGTGGTGTTCGCCACGTCCGGCACCCGCCGCACGAAACCGGCGTCGACCAGGCCGATGATCGTCAGGAACAGGCCGATGCCCACGCCGATCGCCGTCTTCAGCTGGGTCGGCACCGAGCGGAACACCGCCGTACGCAGCCCGGTGAGGACGAGGACCCCGATCACCACACCCTCGATCACCACCAGGCCCATGGCGTCCGCCCAGGTCATCTCGGGTGCGATCTCGAACGCGACCAGCGCGTTCACGCCCAGGCCGGCGGCCAGCGCCATCGGGAACCGCCCGACGACCCCCATCAGGATGGTCATCAGGCCGGCGACCAGCGCGGTCGCGGCGGCCAGCGCGGGGATGGCGAGCTTCCGTCCGTCACCGTCGACGGCGCCGCCCAGGATGAGTGGGTTGAGCACCACGATGTACGCCATCGTGAAGAAGGTGGCCAGGCCGCCGCGTACCTCCCGGCCCGTGGTCGAACCGCGGGCGGAGATCTCGAAGAAGCGGTCGACCGGGTTGCGGGGGTGCGTGGGATCGGGTGGGGTGCCGCCGTCCGGCGGGGCAATGGCCATCAGGTCCTCGCAGATGATCTGCCGTCGGTCGCGGGCATCGTCCCAGATCACCCGGCCGGCGGGAAGGGGCCATCGCGTACCCTTTCCCCGTGCCAGAAGAGCAACCGCCGCGGCCCGAACCCCTTGACCCCCCGATGGTGCCGATCGCCGTCGCCGGGCTGGTCGGCTGGGCGGTGGTCGGGCTCGTCCTGCTGATCTTCTGCCGGGGTTGGCTCACCGAGCACGGGCACCAGAACTGGCTCTGGACCTGCCTGGCCGGATTCCTGTGGGGCTTTCCCGGTCTCGCGGTGATGATGCGACACGACGCCAACCGGCGCCGCCGCCGGGCGGCCGCCGGTCAGGACTGACGCTCAGGAGTGGCCGTACGGCTCCGCCGGCTCGGCGGACTCCACCGAGCCCGGGGCCCGGCTGACCGACACAGCCTCGACCGCGCTGTCGTCGTAGATCGTGGGCAGCTCGTCGACCGGCGTCTCGGCCGCCTCCACCAGCGTCTCCGAGTGGGCGCCGCAGCCGTGGTCGGCGCTCACCACCCGGCCGTCGTCCGGCGCGTAGAAGTTGCCGCAGGCGCCGAAGGACTGCCGGAGTGCGCCGGCGAGCGGCAGGTAGAACCCACAGGTGCCGCAGCGGGCGGCGGCGGCGCGGCCATCGAGATCGGGGCGGAGGGGCCGTGGTCGCCCTCGTACCAGCGCTGCGCGGCCTCGGTGCGGCCTTCGCGGGAGAGCACCCGGGGCGGCCCAGCCCGAGTTCCCAGGCGGTCTCCTCCACGGCGGGGTCGTCGGAGAGCACGTAGCCGGGGGCCAGCCGCTCGTCGTCCGGCGGGGTGGGCAGCAGGTCGCCGGGGCCGAGGTCGCCCGGCTTGAGCCGCTCCTGCCAGGGCAGCCAGCCCGGGGCGAGCAGCGCGTCGGGGCCGGGCAGCAGGACCGTCTCGCAGATGGTGACGTGGCGGCTGCGCGGCACCCGGGTCACCGTGACGGCCCAGCGCCAGCCGCGGTAGCCGGCGAGCCGGCACTCGAAGTAGTGCGTGACGAGCCGGTCGCCCTCGGCGACGGCCTGCAGGTGGTCGCCGACGTCGGCGGGATCCACCTCGGTGATGCCGGCGCGGGCCACCTCGACGGCGGCGGCGCAGACCTGGTCGAGGCGGGCGGCACGGGCGGAGGCGGGCCTGGTCACCCGACCATTGTTCCCCATGCCCACGGTCGACCGACAGGCACTCCCCGGAGTCGTTCTCACCGGGTGGTGGGGCACACGTGGATCAGATGGGCGAGGATGGTGCACATGCCGCTGTCCTCCCGCTCCGGGCGGTCCGTCCTCGGGCGGACCGTCGGCACGGGCATCCGCGCCACCCGCCTGCTGCTCCGCGGCTCGGTCAGCGGCGGACGCTGGATGACCCGCCGGGCCGGGTCGGCCCGGGCGAGCAGCGCCGGCAACGAGGTGGGCATGGTCCGGCTCTTCGACCTGCACGCCCTCTCCTGCGCCGGGGACACCCTGATCGCGATCGGCCTGGCCGGGACGATCTTCTTCGAGGTGCCGCTCGGCGAGGCCCGCAACAAGGTCGCGCTCTACCTGCTCGTGACGATGGTGCCGTTCGCCATGCTCGCCCCGGTGGTCGGGCCGCTGCTCGACCACTTCCGGCACGGCCGCCGGTACGCCCTGGCGGCGACCATGCTGGGCCGGGCCTTCCTCGCCTGGTTGATCTCGGACTACATCGGCAGCTTCGGCCTGTACCCGGCCGCGTTCGGCGTGCTCGCCCTGTCCCGCGCGTACGGGGTGGCCCGCTCGGCGGCGGTGCCCCGGCTGCTGCCGGAGGGGATCGGGCTGTCCCAGGTCGGCGCCCGGGCCAGCGTCTACGGCACGGTGGCCGGGGCGCTGGTCGCCCCGATCGGGCTGGCCGCGTTCTGGTTCGGGGCGCAGTGGCCGCTCCGGGTCGCCTCGCTGATCTTCCTGGTCGGCATGGTGATCTCGCTGCGCCTGCCGCCGCGCGCCGACTCGGAGCCGCCGGAGCGGGTGCCCCAGCCGCTGCGGGCGCTGCGCCGGCGGGACGGGGAACGGCCGCTGGGCCGGGGCCGCCCGGCCGGGCGGCTGGTGATCGCCACGCTGATCGGGGCGGCGGCGCTGCGCGGGGTGTACGGCTTCCTGCTGCTCTTCCTCGCCTTCGCGATCAAGGCGGGCGACCTGACCACCGACTTCTTCGGCCGTACCCTCGGCGCCCAGGGCGCGCTGGCCCTGGTCGGCGGCGCGCTGGTCGGGGGGAGTTTCCTGGCCACCGCGGTCGGCACCCGGCTGCGCATCCACCGGCCGGCCGCGATCCAGTCCAGCGGCACGCTCATCGTGGGCGGCGTCGCGGTCCTCGCCGCGCTGAAGTTCTCGCTGCCCATGGTGGCGCTGCTCTGCCTGGTGACCTCCCTGATGAGCGGGATCGCCAAGCTCGCGGTCGACGCGTCGATCCAGGAGCGGATCCCGGAGCGGCTGCGGGCGAGCTCGTTCGCCCACTCGGAGACCGCGCTGATGCTCGCGTTCGTGGCCGGCGGCGGGCTCGGGCTCGTCCCCTTCACCGGCCGGATCGGGGTCGCGGTGGTGGCCGGCGTCGCGGCCCTGGTCGCCGCGCGGGCACTGGTGGTGGCCGGTCGGCTGCGCAACGAGCGGCTGGTCGGGCGGCCGCTCGGCGACGACGAGCTGACCGCCGAGCAGACCGGGCCGCTGAGGACCGGGAACCCGCAGGGCGAGTTCGCCGATCCCACGCCCACCTCGCCGGCCCCCGGCGGTACGCCGGCCCCGGTCGACGACGACGGTCTGGCCCCGCCGGGCTACCACATCTACCGTCCGTCCTCCTCCGTCGGCGGGCCGGGCGGGACCGAGGACGAGAACCGGCGGGAGCCCCGGGGACCGATGGCGTGACCGGTCTGCTCGTGGTGACGGCCGTACCGGCCGAGGCGGCGGCCCTGCGGGCGGGCCTCACCGAGCCCACCGTCACCGTCGTCCCGGTCGGCGTGGGCCCGGCGGTCGCCGGCGCCGCCACCGCCCGGCTGCTCGCGCTGGCCGAGGCGGCCGGACGCCCGTACCGGGCGGTGGTGAGTGCCGGGATCGCCGGCGGCTTCGCCGGTCGGGTGGCGGTCGGCGGGACCGTGCTGGCGACCCGCAGCGTGGCCGCGGACCTCGGCGCCGAGTCGCCGGAGGGCTTCATCCCGGTCGACGAGCTGGGCATGCCGGCGGAGCTGCTGGGCGGCGGCGTGACCGTCCCCGCCGATCCCGGGCTGCTCGCGGCGCTGCGGACGGCGCTGCCGGCGGCGACGGTCGGCGCAGTGCTCACGGTCAGCACGGTGACGGGCACGACCGCGAGCACCGAGACGTTGGCCGAGCGGCACCCCGACGCGGTGGCCGAGGCCATGGAGGGGTACGGCGTCGCCGTCGCCGCCGCCCAGGCCGGCCTGCCGTTCGCCGAGCTCCGGACCGTGTCCAACCCGATCGGACCCCGGGACCGGGGCGCCTGGCGGATGAAGGAGGCCTTCGCGGCCCTCACCGAGGCGGCCGCCGCCCTGCGCTGACCGACCGGTCCAGCCGGAGCGCCGAAGGCCGGTGCCACTCGACCTGGAAACCGCAGGCCCGCAGGAAGGCGGCGCCGCCGAACTCGGCGACCTCGTGGACGGTGGCGACACCGGCGCGGTCCATCTCGGCGCGCAGCGCCTCCACCAGCCGGCGCCCGATGCCCAGCAGGCGCCGTCCGGGGGCGACCAGGACGCCGTCGAGCACGAGCTCCCGCCGGTCGTCCAGGTCGTACCCGAGCAGCAGGTCGACGCTGCGCTCGTGCGCCCGCAGCTCGCCGACCAGCTCCCCGTCGGGCAGCTCGGCGAGGAACCCCCACGAGGTCGCGGGGAGGCCCCCGCCCGTGAAGCGCCGGACCCGGACCTCCCGCCGGACCCGTTCGCCCCGCCGCCGCCGATCCCGCTCGCCCCGATCCTGTACGTAGGTCACGGCCGGTAACGCCATCGGCCACCGCTGAGGGGGAAGGTCGTGCCAGTGCGCCCACCAGGCGCCCGGCCAGTCCCGCGGCTCGCGTACCTCTCGGGCGTCCAGGTGGGCCGGGCAGTGCCGCCCCGCGGCGTCCCGCAGTTCCTCGTGCGGCACGGCCGGCAGCGAACGGGCCTCCTCCGCAGCGGTCGGGGCGGCCGAGGAGGTCCCGGCGACGGAGATGACGACGCCGCCGACCGCGTCCACGAGCCGTTCGACGGTACGGAAGCTCGGGTCGGCCGTCCGGCCCGACTCGATCCGGGCGATCGTCGCCTGCGGCACCCCGGACCGCTCGGCGAGTTGTCGCTGGCTCAGGTCGGCCTGGCGGCGCAACGCCCGCAACGTCACCCCGAGGTCGACCGGTGGCCTGAACTCCGTCACACTGGCATGCTCCATTCCGCCGCATCCGCCTTCAAATCCCGCCGGGAGCCTGTGGAAAAGCCTGTGGGCAAGCCTGTGGAAAACGGCCGGCGCTGGGGACAACGATGGCGTGAGAACCTGCTACGAAGCTGATGACGTAGGTGACTCACCTCCACGCACCTCCACGCACCGGCTCGACCGGCTCGACCGGCTGGACCGGCTCGACCGGCTGGACCGGCTCGACCGGCTGGACCGGCTCGACCGGCTGGACCGGCAGCCGAGCTGCCTGATCCATCTACGTCATCAGCTTCGTAGCGTCTGAGATAGACGTTCTGGTCCACGCATTCGCGCGACGGCGATGCCGATGATCGGATCGGTGGCTGCCGAAGGCCGGGACGGCCGCCGACGAGGAGCCCGGTGACGGCGGGGCGGGCAGGCAGGTGGCGGCGGGCGAGCTCGCGGTGGCGGGGCGATCCCTTTC